>NZ_JAMPQD010000017.1:0-199699 GCF_028482245.1 Providencia sp. PROV129 | reverse complement strand
GCGGAGAAATCTTTGCAAGCTTATCAATAATCCCCTCAGCAACCAATCGTTGTGTTACCCGTGTTCTGTATTTCTGTGCTCACGTCGTTATGACTTGTGATTAAAGCGGAGAAATCTTTGCAAGCTTATCAATAATCCTTCTCAGTAACTAACATTACTGTGTTTTTTACTTCTTATTAGATTATGGTGAAGTAGATGACAATATTTTGATTTTTCTAGTTAATGAATTGATTTTATTATTTTTTATTAATTAATTTGAATTGGTAGACCCTTTTGGTTAAGGGAAGAAGAAGATTAGATTAGCTCTAATTAATATCAAAAGTGTATAAGTTAAATCAGTATCTATAAATTATCATGAGTAGATAAAAAATATATAAAATCAGCTAGTTGCGTCTCTGCTATATTTGAAAAGAAATCAAGACAAGTCACTTGGCATGAAATTATTTCAATCACCCTTGAAATACTCGACAAGGTGCTTAACATTGGTTAGATTATTTAGCATTCTAGAAGTCTAAACGTATAAAAGTGTAAAAAGGGGATGAACGATGCCGATTCGTTTACCAGACGAGTTACCTGCTGTGAATTTCTTGCGCGAAGAAAATGTTTTTGTCATGACAACGACAAGGGCTAGCCTTCAGGAGATCCGTCCCTTGAAAGTATTAATATTAAACTTAATGCCCAAAAAAATAGAAACTGAAAACCAGTTCCTAAGGCTATTGTCGAATACACCTTTACAGGTTGATATTCAACTATTGAGAATTGACCAAAGAGAGTCAAAAAATACACCGATAGAGCATTTGAATAATTTTTATTGTGATTTTGAGGATATTAAAGGACAAAATTTTGATGGTTTAATTGTCACTGGAGCTCCTTTAGGTTTAGTGGAATTTGATGATGTGTGTTATTGGAGCCAAATTGAAAAAGTGATTACATGGGCTAAAGATCATGTGACTTCAACACTTTTTGTTTGCTGGGCGGTACAAGCAGCATTAAAAGTGCTTTATGATTTGCCAAAATGGACACGTACAGAAAAACTTTCGGGTGTTTATCAACATGATACATTAGAGCCACATGCATTACTAACTCGGGGATTTGACGCCTCATTTTATGCGCCTCACTCACGGTATGCTGATTTTCCGGAGGAGCTTATTCGAGAGTATACGGACTTGGAAATACTAGCGAGTTCTGAAGAAGCTGGAGCTTACTTATTTGCGTCTAAAGATAAACGCCTTGCTTTTGTTACAGGGCACCCTGAATACGATAAAGATACGCTTGCTCAGGAGTATTGGCGTGACTTTGATGCGGGGATATCTCCAGAGATCCCATGTAATTATTTTAAAAATAATGATCCAAACAACCCGCCATTGATCAGTTGGCGGAGTCATGGGCACTTACTTTTTTCTAATTGGTTGAATTATTATGTGTACCAGATCACACCTTTCGATCTTAGTCACATGGAGCCGACTTTAGACTAAAAAAGAATCATTATTTTGCTGGTTTTTTAATAATCATTAGGAATGTGGGACTTTATTAATTTTTATGGGGTTAAATTCCAGTTAAAAGATCATTTACAGTATAAAAGCAGCTACTTTGTAGCTGCTTTTTTGTTTTTCGGACAAACTATTCTAATTATAAATCGTTTGATAATTACTTTATTTAACAGATAGTTAACATATTTTATTTTAATAACGAAAATAAAAACCTAAAAAAATTTATAAAAAAACTCATATTTATCATTTAGTTATTAGTGTTTTTCATTAAAATGGAAATCGTTTTTGATTTATTTTGTTTTTGAGATTAAGCTTAATTCATAAACAAATATGAATGAGGGTTGCTCAATGGAACACCAATTATTAGCATCAGATTTAATATTTACTAAAGGAATAGCTGATCGAGATAATCGAGTATTACATAATGATTCTATTGAATTTCTTGTTCATTTAGTTGAGGTTTTTTTACCTCGCAGAAATCAATTACTGAAAGAAAGGCTGGAAAGACAGGCAAAAATTGATGCAGGTGAATTGCCAGGTTTTATTTCGGAATCGAATTCCATAAAAAATGAAAATTGGAAAATACAAAATATTCCAGAAGACTTACGTGATCGTCGTGTTGAAATTACAGGCCCTGTGGAACGCAAAATGGTTATTAATGCCTTGAACGCTAACGTTAAAGTTTTTATGGCAGATTTTGAAGATTCTCTTTCGCCTTCTTGGGAAAAGTTAATTGATGGGCAGATCAACTTAAGTGATGCTATTAACGGTGATATTTCCTATACCAATGAGAATGGTAAGGTTTATCAGCTTAAATCAGATCCTGCTGTATTAATTGCCCGCGTCAGGGGTTTGCACCTCGATGAAAAGCATGTGTTATTTGGTGACACGCCAATTCCTGGCGGGTTATTTGATTTTGCACTGTATTTTTTCAATAACTATCAAGCATTGTTAAAAAAAGGCAGTGGTCCTTATTTTTACATTCCAAAGCTAGAATCTTGGCAGGAAGCGAAATGGTGGAGTGATGTTTTTAGTGCTGCCGAAGACTTTGCAGGATTACCTCGAGGAACAATTAAAGCAACGGTTTTGATTGAAACATTACCTGCCGTATTTCAAATGGATGAGATCCTTTATCACATGCGCCACCATATTGTTGGATTAAATTGTGGACGCTGGGATTATATTTTCAGTTATATCAAAACATTAAAAGAGCACTCTGATAGGGTGTTGCCCGACCGGCAAGTCGTCACAATGACCCAAGACTTTTTAAGTGCATATTCTCGTTTGTTAATTAAGACGTGCCATCGTCGCGGGGCGTTTGCTATGGGGGGGATGTCTGCATTTATTCCGAGTAAAGATGAAGAAGAAAACCAGACGATTCTAGCCAAGGTAAGAGCTGATAAAGAATTAGAAGCAATAAATGGCCATGATGGCTCCTGGGTAGCGCATCCAGGTTTAGCTGATGTTGTCATGGCGGTTTTTGATAAGACACTTGGTGAGCGGGCTAACCAACTTGATGTGTCTCGTGATTCTGACCCAGAAATCACCGCTGAGCAGCTTTTAACACCTTGTTCTGGTGAAAGAACTGATGCTGGAATGAGAGCGAATATCCGCGTTGCAGTGCAGTATATCGAAGCTTGGATATCGGGTAATGGCTGTGTCCCTATTTATGGACTAATGGAGGATGCGGCAACAGCTGAAATTTCAAGAACCTCTATTTGGCAATGGATAAGGCATGGTAAATCCTTGTCAAATGGTGAAAAGGTAACCAAGGTTCTTTTCGAAGAGATGTTAGATGAAGAGCTTCAGGTTATCCAAAAAGAGCTGGGAGATAAGCGCTTTCAAAGTGGGCGTTTCAGAGAGGCGGCAGATTTAATGAGGCGCATTACAACGCAAGACGAGCTCATTGAGTTTCTGACTATCCCTGGATACCAATTATTAGACTAATAATTGCAAATATAACATTCGATAAACCCTACATATTTTTATAAAGGAAGTGGATCATGACGACATCGCGCTTAGAGCAAATTGCCCAATTAGAAAATGAATGGAAAAAACCACGTTGGAAAGGTATTACACGCCCGTATTCGGCTGAAGACGTTATTAAGTTACGTGGTTCAGTTAATTTGGAATATACATTAGCACGTAAAGGCGCTGAACGTTTTTGGGAACAGCTGCACGGGAAATCTAAAAAAGGCTATGTTAATGCACTTGGTGCATTAACGGGCGGGCAAGCTTTGCAACAAGCAAAAGCAGGCATTGAAGCGATTTATTTGTCAGGTTGGCAAGTCGCTGCTGATGCAAATACTGCTTCGAGTATGTATCCAGATCAGTCACTTTACCCTGTTGATTCCGTACCTTCAGTTGTGCAGAAGATTAATAATACTTTTCGTCGAGCTGACCAAATTCAATGGGCTAATGGGATTGGGCCAGATAACAAAGAATATATTGATTTCTTTTTGCCTATTGTTGCGGATGCCGAAGCGGGTTTTGGTGGAGTACTAAACGCCTTTGAATTAATGAAGAATATGATAGAAGCGGGTGCGGCGGCTGTACATTTTGAAGACCAACTTGCGGCAGTGAAAAAGTGTGGTCATATGGGGGGAAAAGTTTTAGTGCCGACCCAAGAAGCTATCCAAAAATTGGTTGCTGCAAGGCTAGCTGCGGATGTGTCTGGGGTTCCAACTATTTTAATTGCTCGTACAGATGCGGATGCTGCTGACCTTTTGACTTCCGATTGTGATGAGTATGATGCAGGTTTTGTGACGGGAGAACGTACATCAGAAGGCTTTTTCCGTACTAATGCGGGTATTGAGCAAGCGATCAGTCGTGGCTTAGCTTATGCACCATATGCTGACCTTGTTTGGTGTGAAACATCAAAACCTGACTTAGAAGCTGCAAGGCAATTTGCGAATGCTATTCATGCGAAATACCCTGGAAAGCTACTGGCTTATAATTGCTCTCCATCGTTTAACTGGAAGAAGAACTTAGATGATGCCACGATTGCCCGCTTCCAAGATGAACTCGCAGCTATGGGTTATCGCTTCCAGTTTATTACATTAGCAGGTATCCACAGTATGTGGTTTAACATGTTTGACCTTGCACATTCTTATGCGCAAGGAGAAGGAATGCGCCATTATGTAGAAAAAGTTCAGGAATGTGAATTTGCGGCAATGAATAAGGGGTATACCTTCTCTTCACACCAACAAGAAGTGGGGACAGGCTATTTTGATAAGGTGACAACTGTTATTCAAGGTGGAACTTCTTCAGTGACGGCTTTAACGGGGTCAACAGAAGAAGAGCAATTCTAGTCAGTATTTTCTTTATTCGGTGTTTCTGTTTATTTGATGTATCGGTTAACTTTCAGGCACGTTAAGTGCCTGTTTTTTCTTTAAAGAAATAAATGGGGGGTCAATATGATCCTGACAACTGAGCAGATCATCGCCCAAACAATCTTGCAGGGATTTGATGCGCAATATGGGCGCTTCCTTGAAATAACATCGGGGGCTCAAGAACGGTTTGAGCGGGCAGACTGGCATGCTGTGCAATCTGCGATGAAACAACGTATTCAACTATATGATCATCATGTTGGATTAGTTGTTGCTCAGTTACAATTTATGGGGTTAGTACAATCATTAACACCTGATAAATTGGCGTTAATCAAAAATGTTTATAAAACATTGTTACCTGATTATCCACGCTTTGAAATTGCAGAAAGTTTTTTTAACTCAGTATACTGCCGATTATTTCAGCATAGAGAACTGACCCAGGATAACTTATTTATCTTTACCTCGCAGCCAGCGAGGCGCTTTTCTTCTTCTCCGCGGCCTCTCGCGAGGGAATACCATGCGGATGATAATTTAGCTTCTTTGCTGTTTTCAATTTTGAGTGGGTTGCCATTAAGGTTACCTTGGAGAAATTTAAGTTTTGATATTCAATGTATTATAAAATCTCTTGAACATCAGTTTTTGAATGCTAATTTGCAAAAATGTAGACTGCATATTGCAAATGAGCTGTTTTACCGCAATAAAGCAGCTTGGTTGGTAGGCAAAATTTATATTAACGATAAAGTGTATCCATTTTTATTACCAATTCATCAAGATGAACATGGCAAAATATATATTGATACTTGTTTAGTCACATTTGATGAGGTGAGTATCGTATTTGGTTTTGCTCGTTCTTATTTTATGGTATATGCCCCTTTTCCTGCAGCACTGGTGTTTTGGTTAAGGGAAATCCTGCCAAGTAAGTCGATTGCTGAGCTTTATATGGCGATTGGGTGCCAAAAACATGGGAAAACAGAATATTATCGAGAGTATTTAGCGTACATTAACTTTTCTAGAGAGCAATTTACCATTGCGCCAGGGGTTAAAGGGATGGTGATGTTGGTGTTCACTGCACCTGCTTTTGATCGGGTATTTAAAATTATTAAAGATACATTTGCACCGCAAAAAAATGTGACAAAAGAAAGGGTGCAAGAGTGTTATCGGATCGTCAAAGAACATGATCGAGTCGGGCGAATGGCGGATACCCAAGAATTTGAAAATTTTGTGATAAATAAAAGTGCGATTAGCCACGAATTAATGAGAGAACTGTTAAATGAAGCACCATCACAGATTGAAGATCTGGGGGACAAGATATTAATTCGTCATTTATATATGGAAAGAAAGATGGTGCCGCTGAATATTTACATGGATAACGCAAATGGTGAGCAGCTAAATAATGCATTGAATGAGTACGCCTGGGCAATTAAACAGTTGGCCGCTGCAAATATTTTCCCAGGGGATATGCTTTTTAAAAATTTTGGTGTCACACGGCATGGGAGAGTTGTGTTTTATGATTATGACGAAATTTGTTATATGACGGAGGTCAATTTTCGTCATATACCCGAAGCACAGTACCCTGAGCAGGAATTATCTGGGGAGCCGTGGTATAGCATCGGCGAGCATGATGTTTTCCCAGAGGAGTTTGCTTCATTTATTTGCCAAAATAGGCAAATTCGTGATTATTTACAGCAACATCATGCCGATTTGTTTTCAGCGGATTATTGGCAAACACGACAAAAACGTATTTTAAATGGTCATGTAGAGGATGTTTATGCATACCGTGAAGAATTACGTTTTTGCTATCAATTTAACGAATTACTACCTTGTTGAGTGATCGTATTATTCCTTGTAAGGCGAGTTAGATAGAGACTCGGTGATAGCCGAGTCGTTGATAAATTTAGGCTTGTATACCTTGAATTGCATCTTGAGCTAACTGTGTGATTTTTTCATAGTTCCCAGAGTTCAATGCATCTTCAGGGACTAACCATGACCCTCCAATACAAAGCACGTTATCTAGAGCTAGATAGTCACGATAGTTAGTTAATGATATTCCACCAGTTGGGCAGAATTTTACTTGCGAAAATGGGCCTGTAATGGCTTTGAGTGCTTTAACGCCACCATTCGCTTCAGCGGGGAAAAATTTGAATTCTTTTAAACCATAATTCATACCAAGCATCAGCTCTGAAACGGTAGAAATACCTGGAATTAAGGGGATATTTCCTTGAACTGCGGCGGCTAATAGTTCTTCGGTTAAACCTGGGCTGATGGCAAATTGAGCACCTGCTTGGGAAACTTCCATGAGTTGTTTTGCATTAATGACAGTACCAGCTCCGACAATGGCCTCTGGTACTTCTTGAGCAATTAAACGAATTGCATCAATGGCACACTCAGTTCTTAGAGTCACCTCTAACACGTTGATACCACCATCAATAAGGGCTTTTGCGAGAGGTACGGCTTGTTCTAGTTTTTTGATAACAATGACGGGGACGACAGGACCTTGTTTAAGAATAGCCTCTGCTGACGTTTTCCAATTATTCATATTTTATTCCTATTAGTAAAAATAGATTAAAAATCAATACTGCAGGCGCCTTTTTCGGCATCAGATAAATTGCGTCTTAATGCACCGAAAAGCTCTCTGCCGCAACCCATATGCTTATCACTCAAGCCATGTTTACATACGGGACGTTTCGCGATTTCTTGCTCATCAATAAGGAGTTGTAGTTCACCAGTTAGCGCATTCACTCTGATCATATCTCCATCTTTGACTTTTGATAGGAGCCCACCAGTGTATGCTTCTGGTGTCACATGAATGGCCGATGGTACTTTACCTGATGCGCCTGAAAGTCGTCCGTCAGTCACTAGGGCAACTTTATAGCCCCTATCCATTAGCACACCAAGAGGTGGCATTAATTTATGAAGCTCTGGCATGCCATTAGCGGATGGGCCTTGAAAACGAACGACGATGATACAATCCCGATTTAAAGCTCCTGACTCAAATTGGGCGGCAATATCATTTTGATTATTAAAGACAACCGCAGGAGCCTCAATAATCTGATTTTCTTCAGGAACCGCAGATGTTTTCATCATTGCACGGCCTAAATTACCAGAAAGTAATTTTGTTCCACCATGATGGGAAAAAGGCTTATCAATTTGTGCAATGACTTCGGGATTATATGAATCTTTAGGGCCATCACGCCATTCTAAATGACCGTTATTTAGCCAAGGTTCTTGTGTATAACGGGAAAGGCCAAAACCTGCAACCGTGTTAACGTTTTCATGTAATAGTCCTTTTTGTAGTAATTGATGAATTAATAATGCAACCCCCCCTGCTGCTTGAAACTGATTGATATCCGCCTGCCCATTTGGATAAATACGGCAAATCAGCGGGACAATCTCAGAGAGATCAGAGAAATCATCCCAATTAATGATAATACCTGCGGCACGGGCAATGGCAACGAGGTGCATGGTGAGGTTGGTTGAACCTCCCGTTGCAAGTAGGGCAACAATACCATTGACGATCACTTTTTCATCAACTAAATGCCCGATAGGTAAATATTGGCCTGATTGTTCAGTTAAACGAGTGATTTGTTGTGCAGCTGCGTTTGTTAATGCATCACGTAGGGGCGTTTCGGGAGGAACAAAAGATGCGCCTGGTAAATGTAAGCCCATGACTTCCATAACCATTTGGTTTGAGTTAGCTGTTCCATAAAAAGTACAAGTTCCAATACCATGATAGGATGCGGCTTCGGCTTCTAATAATTCGCTTCGGCCAACTTTCCCTTCAACATATAGCTGGCGAATACGCACTTTCTCTTTGTTGGGTAACCCTGTAGACATGGGACCTGCGGGAACAAAAATCGCGGGAAGGTGGCCAAATGATAAAGCACCAAGCATTAAACCAGGCACAATTTTGTCACAAATGCCTAAATATAGTGCACCATCAAACATATTGTGAGATAAGCCAATTGCTGTTGACATTGCGATGACATCACGACTGAGCATAGATAGTTCCATACCATCTTGCCCTTGAGTCACGCCATCACACATGGCAGGAACGCCAGCTGCGACTTGTCCGATAGAGCCTGCATTAAGTAATGCTTTTTTTAATTGTTCTGGGTAGTGATCGTATGGACGATGCGCAGACAACATGTCGTTATAAGAATTAATAATGGCAATATCCGCCCGAGTCATACTTTTGAGTATTTGTTTTTCTTCTGTCTGACAGGCAGCAAAACCGTGAGCGAGGTTACCACAAGCTAACGAAGCGCGATGAACAGTTGTGGTACGAGCCTGTTCAATTTTGCTCAGATAAGCGGCACGTGTTTGTGCTGAACGACAAATAATGCGTTGAGTGATATGTGCCAGTTCATCATGGATAGTGGTTAATGTCATGGTTTCAGAGATACTTTTGCTCATGATAATTGCTCCATAAGGCGGATAAAAAATAATGATTTCTACTTGGTTTTAGATTGTGTCTTGTTCATTCAGCAGCCGTTATTTTTTCAAAATCAAAAATTGTTACCGGTAACATTGTTTAGCTAAAAAGTTTAAATAGCAATCATCAAAGTGAAAATTAAACACTAACTGTGACTTTAATCAAAATTAGCCAATCAACAGTTCTGTGCAGAAAAAGAGCAAATCGCATGCTATAGTGATAAAAATAAAGGTGTTAATGGCTGATTGATGCTATTTATACGATGATTGAGTTAAATGTAGCGGATAAAAATACAAGAGTCTTCGAATGCTAAAACACGTTGTTATTGTTGTAGTGTGGTTATATGCATCCATTGTGAATGCACAGGTAGCGCTATCCGCAGGGTCGTATACGGTTTTGATGAATATACTCAGCCAGCAACGTGAATTAAGTCAACATCATCAGCAAGCAGAAAAAGTTGAAATGATTACTCAGTCTTTAATAGGCACACCGTATAATAAATATACGTTAAATCAATCTCGGGCCACCATAGAAACACTCGTTGTGAACTTAAAAGCGATGGATTGTATGACGTTTATTGAATATACAGAGGCATTCAAACGCTCTGAAAGTTATGAGCAATTTATAACAAACTTAACAGATATTCGTTATGTTGATCAGAATATTAGCTTTACTAATCGGCGTCATTTTTTTTCGGATTGGGCACAAGAACCTAACCCAATCGCTTGGGATATTACTCCACAAATCAGTCCACATGCGGTAATGGTAAATAAAAGACTTAATTTGAATAACCAGGGTAGTTTTTTTATTGCAGGGGTGTCTGTAAAAGACAGGCTAATCCACTATATACCAGTGAGATTTGTTGATAATACTGTCATTAATCATTTAAAAACAGGGGATTACATTGGTATTTATTCTAAAAAAAGTGGGTTGGATGTCTCACATGTCGGTATCATTATTAAACAAGGAGATAATACTTTATTTAGAAATGCATCGTCACTAAAAGGAAACTTAAAAGTCAGTGATACCGAGTTAAAGCATTATTTAGCAGGAAAACAGGGCATTATTATTTTTAGGGCAAAATAGATTAATTATCAAATCATAAGGATTAAAATAATAGCTATTTAATCATTTTTGCTGATTATTTGTCATAAATAAAAGGGAGTTTCATTTAGGTAGCCAATTAAACAGTTAGTTTCACTTTTTTTAAAAAATGAAATTAAATTAAGAATATGAATTGGTATGTGTTTTTATTAGTTACTAATTATTACCAGTAACATTAAAAGTGTAAAAGGATATTAAATTATCGATTTGATCAATAAAGTATCACAATATATTTTAAATGCATTAAATTTAAAAAAAGCTTTTATAAAGCAATAGATTGCTTTATAAATAATACGAAAGTCTCTTTTTTTTGTATATAAAAAACAGGTTTATCTATCAATTTCTGTTATTTTGATTGTTCATAACTATTTTAAATGTATTCGATTAATTTTATAATGATTAATACTAGCTAAATTTTATTTTCTTATTTAGGAGATGGTTATGCATATCGTTAACAAGAAAAATATTTATGCATTATTGGGAAATCATTTACGAAAAGCTAGAGTGAGCAAGGGGTTATCTGGGAATGAGCTAGGTTCAGTTATTCAGTTAAGCCAGCAACAAGTGTCTCGTTATGAGTTAGGAATTAACAAATTAAGTTTAGATAAATTAATTGAAATAGTCATTTTTCTAGATATCGATATTAATGAAATTACTAAATTGATCATAAAACAGGTTGAGTATGAAAAAAATGAGCTAATACCAAGTTAAAAATTTTTTATGATATTTCAATAAATTTCATGGTTAATCTGCTGTATTAAAAAGTGATTCTACCTACAAGGAACTGATTTCTCATTTATTACGTTGCCTAATAAAAATAAATTAATGGATTGTACTTACTGTTATAAGTATCGTTATGATGATAAATTCTTAAGAGTGAAAAATATTCAAGTCTATTTTGCACAACTGTAATTAATTGAATTAATATTTTTTCAAATTAAAGCGATTAATATCTTCTTAATAAATTTTTGTATTTTTATTTCATTTTTTAAGTGGGTAACAACAAGCGCCTATTAGTAAAAAATGGTGATTGATGAAAGTTTTTTTGTTTCATTCTGAACATAAAAAATGTATTGTAGTATGAAAAACAAGCTTACTTATTTTTTCTATAAGAGATAGAAGAGGGTAGGTAAGCTTTAAAAAATGCACCTATGCTAATTTATTCTACCTACAATTTTTCTATTAAGTTCTACTATAGAAAAGCTGTACGGTTTCTATAGTGTTATCGATAACCTTGTGTTTAAATATGTAACACACTACAGGTAGGATAAGGTTAAAGTTTGATGTTGAAATATATAGGGATATTTTTCATTTTCTTACTTGTTGGGTGTACAGCTCCCACGTCAAATAATGGTTATTACGTCGATAAACGCTACCCTTCTCAAAATACCAGTGAACGCATCCAGTATGTTATTTTGCACTATACGGTGTCTGATGATAATCATTCTATTAAAATATTGACGAAAGGTAAGGTCAGTTCTCACTATCTAATTCCAAGCCATCCAGATACTAAAGAGGGTAAACCTATTGTATTGCAACTCGTTCCTGAAGAGTTAAAGGCTTGGCATGCAGGTGATAGCCGGTGGCTTTACCATACCAGCCTGAATGATTCGTCAATAGGGATTGAAATTGTGAATGCTGGCTTTCAGGGAGATAAAAAAGGGGACAAAAGCTGGCCTCCTTTTAATGAGTCACAGGTTACAGCCTTAATTCCGTTATTAAAAGATATTATGCAGAGGTATAACATTCCTCCCGAGAATATCATTGGTCATAGTGATATTGCACCGTTACGTAAGCAAGACCCTGGTAGAGCCTTTCCATGGCAACGCCTTTCACAACAAGGCATCGGGGCTTGGCCTGATCCTAAAACAGTGAGTAAGTACCTTGCAGAACGAAATGTGAATGAGCCTGCTAATATACTTCGTCTCCAGAAAGCGCTGAAGTTTTACGGGTATTCAGGTATTCCGTTATCAGGTCAGTTGGATGTACAAACGAAAAAAACCTTACGTGCATTTCAATTACACTTCAGACCGCGGGATATTGAGGGGTTAGCGGATGCAGAGACAGAAGCTATCGCCCTTGCATTGATTGAAAAATATCGCGATATATCAAAATTTAAAGCCTTTGAGAGAACGAGGCAGCTAGAACATGTTCCTACTACACAGCAAGGGGATTAGTTTTTTAAACACCCTTGGTTTTACAGTGTGTTACCAATAAAAGTGCGGGTTTCCCCGCATTTTATGTTTCTGAGATGCTGAAACTAGCGATTTGCCCCATACTCGCGGCTAATTTCTTTTGCCGCTTTGATAACCATCGCACCTAACTCTGTAATGCGGTCATCTGTGATTCGAGATAACGGCCCAGAGATAGATATCGCAGCAAAAGCCTCTTTGTGTTCATCATAAATACAGGCACCAATGCATCTTAAGCCTAAAGCATGCTCTTCATCATCATAAGAAAACCCTTGTTTCTTGGCTTGCTGTAAATTTTCTTTTAATGCAGAAGGGTTGGTTAAGGTAAAGGGGGTATAAGCATGTAACCCTTTACGGCTTAAAAGTGGAATGAGCTTATCTTCAGGTAAATTAGCGATAAACGCTTTACCTGCACCAGATGCATGTAAAGGGAGTTTGCCACCAATTGGCGCAGACATGCGCATTAATGCAGTACATTGTACTTGGTCGACAATAACGGCATCGTACTCAGTATGGTCAAGAATCGCTAAATTGACGGTTTCACCAGATTCATCCATTAAACGACGTAAAATAGGGTGAACTAACGCTAACAAATTCCGACTTTCTAAGAAACTACTACCAATAATAAAGGCGTTGGAGGCGATAACCCACAAACCTAAGTCACCCGTTTGGCGTACAAAGCCGTGCTGTTCTAAGGTCATTAATAGCCGGTGTGTTGTTGAGTTTGGTAAGCCCGCTTGTAATGCGAGATCAGTTAAAGCAATGCCCCCAGTAGATTCAGAAATATATTCCAACAGTGTGAGTCCACGGCTTAATGATTGAACTTGCCCTGCTGCGGTTGCACCACTTGCTGGCCCTTTTGCTTTTTTAAGTTTTTTTGTAATTGGTGCCGTTGCCATTAAGCCTCTCCTGACTGTAATGAAATTTGATTCTATTATGAACTAACTAAGCTGAAAATACTCATCGGATCAGTGAGGAAGTGCTCGTCACATAACCTGAGAAACTCTCATCATAACAGTGAATTTCAAACACAAAAGTTATGGTAGGATGTTAAGTGTAAAAATTTGACTTATTTCTCAGTGTTTCCGATCAGGAGGGCAGTGCAGTGTCCGAAAAAATGAATCAATTAGAACAAGAATTAAAAAAACGTATATTGGTATTAGATGGTGCGATGGGGACAATGATCCAGCAGCACAAACTAACAGAAGAACAATTTCGTGGTGAGCGTTTTGGGGATTGGCCTAGTGATTTAAAAGGCAACAATGACCTGTTAGTCCTCACTCAGCCTGAGATCATTCGAGAAATTCATAGTCAATATTTTGAAGCGGGCGCAGATATTGTTGAAACCAATACATTTAACTCCACATCTATTGCGATGGCGGATTATAAAATGGAAGCAATTTCCGCAGAAATTAATGAAGTCGCTGCACGTATTGCTCGTGAATGTGCAGATGAGTGGACACGGAAAACCCCTGAAAAGCCACGTTATGTTGCTGGGGTATTAGGGCCAACCAACCGAACTGCATCGATTTCTCCAGATGTGAACGACCCTGCTTTTCGTAATATCACCTTTGATCAATTAGTTGAGGCATATAGAGAATCAACTCGATCACTTGTAAAAGGTGGCGTTGATCTGATCATGATCGAAACTATTTTTGATACGTTGAACGCCAAAGCAGCTATTTTTGCAGTAGAAACTGAGCTTGAAGCGTTGGGCGTGTCATTGCCTATCATGATTTCAGGAACAATAACTGACGCTTCAGGCAGAACACTTTCAGGGCAAACAACAGAAGCTTTTTATAACTCATTGCGTCATGCGCAGCCGATATCATTTGGGCTGAATTGTGCATTAGGGCCAGATGAGTTGCGTCAATATATTGCAGAATTGTCACGAATTGCTGAATGTTATGTGAGTGCTCACCCTAATGCGGGGTTACCAAATGCTTTTGGTGAATATGACCTTGATGCACAAAACATGGCGCAGCAGATCCAAGAATGGGCAAAAGCAGGTTTCTTGAATATTGTTGGTGGGTGCTGTGGAACAACACCGCTGCATATTCGTAAAATGGCGGAAGCTGTAAAGGGGATATCGCCTCGTCAATTACCCAGTTTACCTGTTGAATGCCGCCTTTCAGGGTTAGAACCGTTAAACATTGGGGCAAAATCGTTGTTTGTGAATGTGGGGGAAAGAACCAATGTCACAGGATCAGCAAAATTTAAGCGTTTGATTAAAGAAGAAAACTACCAAGAAGCCTTAGATGTGGCTCGCCAGCAGGTGGAAAGTGGTGCCCAAATTATTGATATTAATATGGATGAGGGCATGTTGGATTCCCATGCGGCTATGGTGCGCTTTTTGAATTTGATCGCGGGAGAGCCCGATATTGCTCGAGTGCCAATTATGATTGACTCCTCGAAATGGGACGTTATCGAGGCAGGCCTTAAGTGCATACAAGGCAAAGGTATTGTGAATTCCATTTCAATGAAAGAGGGAGTTGAGGCCTTTGTTGAACACGCCAAATTATTGCGCAAATACGGTGCTGCTGTTGTCGTCATGGCATTTGATGAGGTAGGCCAGGCTGATACACGTGAACGGAAAATTGAAATTTGCCGCCGTGCCTACCAGATTTTGACGGAAGAAGTGGGCTTTCCCCCTGAAGATATCATTTTTGACCCTAATATTTTTGCTGTCGCGACAGGTATCGAAGAACATAATAATTATGCAGTTGATTTTATTGAGGTTTGTAAGGATATCAAAGAACAGCTTCCCCATGCGATGATTTCTGGTGGTGTTTCCAACGTTTCTTTCTCATTTAGGGGAAATGATCCTGTTCGAGAGGCGATCCACGCGGTGTTCCTGTATTACGCGATCCGTAATGGCATGGATATGGGGATCGTCAACGCGGGGCAATTAGCCATTTATGACGACCTGCCTACGGAGTTAAAAGATGCCGTCGAAGATGTGATTTTAAACCGCCGTGATGATAGTACGGAGCGTTTGTTGGAGCTGGCTGAAAAATATCGCGGTTCAGGCTCGGTTGAGCAGCAAGTTCAACAGGCGGAGTGGCGCAGTTGGGATGTGGAAAAGCGCTTAGAATATGCTTTAGTGAAAGGGATTACCGAATTTATTATTCAAGATACAGAAGAAACCCGCCAGCGTGCATCGAGCCCCATTGAAGTTATTGAAGGGCCATTAATGAACGGTATGAACGTGGTCGGAGACCTGTTTGGTGAAGGGAAAATGTTCTTACCCCAGGTGGTGAAATCGGCTCGTGTGATGAAACAAGCAGTGGCTTATTTAGAACCGTACATTCAAGAGCTTAAGCAGTCAGGTAGTAGTGCAGGGAAGGTATTACTCGCCACCGTAAAAGGCGATGTCCATGATATTGGCAAAAATATTGTTGGGGTAGTACTTCAGTGTAATAACTATGAAATCATTGATTTAGGTGTAATGGTACCATGTGAAACAATTTTAAAAACGGCGCGTGAGCAAAATGTCGATATTATTGGGTTGTCTGGTTTGATCACTCCATCTCTTGATGAAATGGTGCACGTCGCAAAAGAGATGGAAAGGCAAGGTTTCACATTGCCATTATTGATTGGTGGCGCAACAACCTCGAAAGCACATACTGCGGTAAAAATTGAGCCAAATTATACAGGGCCAACTACCTATGTACAGAATGCATCACGTACTGTTGGGGTTGTTGCTGCACTCTTATCTGAAACACAAAAAGAGGATTTTGTTGCGCGCACGCGTCGTGAGTATGACACTGTGCGTATACAACATGGGCGAAGAAGGCCGAAGACCCCACCCGTTACGCTGGATATCGCACGAGCGAATGCCGTGAATATTGACTGGCAAGCTTATCAACCTCCTGTACCAAAATCGCTAGGCGTTCAAGAAGTTAGTGCCTCAATAGCGACCTTGCGAGAGTATATCGACTGGACGCCATTTTTTATGACATGGTCATTGGCAGGCAAATACCCGCGTATTTTAGAAGACGAAGTCGTCGGGTCTGAAGCTCGTAAGTTATTGAATGATGCCAATGAGATGTTAGATAGACTTGAAAAAGAGCATTTACTGATTCCCAAAGGTATTTTTGGCCTATTCCCTGCCAACCGTGTTGGTGACGATGTTGAAATTTATACGGATGAAACTCGTGCTAACGTTCAAGCGCGGAGTTTGAATCTACGCCAGCAAACCTTAAAAACGGATTTTCCGAATTATTGCTTATCAGATTTTGTGGCACCAAAAGATAGCGGTAAAGCAGATTATATTGGGGCATTTGCTGTTACAGGTGGCCTTGAAGAGGATGCGCTGGCGGATGAATACGAAAAACAGCATGATGACTATAATAAAATTATGGTCAAAGCGCTGGCGGATAGGCTCGCGGAAGCATTTGCAGAATATTTACATCAGCAGGTGCGTACCCAATATTGGGGCTATGCGGCGGATGAAAATTTGAGTAATGAAGAGCTAATCCGCGAAAATTACCAAGGTATTCGTCCTGCACCAGGGTATCCTGCTTGCCCTGAGCACACAGAAAAAGAGAAAATTTGGCAGTTATTAGACGTTGAAAACCAAGTGGGGATGAAATTGACAAGCTCCTATGCAATGTGGCCAGGGGCGGCGGTATCGGGCTGGTATTTTAGTCACCCAGACAGTAAATACTTTGCGGTGGCGCAGTTGCAAAAAGACCAAATAATGGACTATTCACAGCGTAAAGGGATGTCGGTAACGGAACTGGAGCGCTGGTTAGCCCCTAACTTAGGCTATGACCCTGAAGATTGATAAAACAGTGTATTGATTTTTCAGGTGTTTGGCACCATCTTATGGATAAAGACATTAAAGGGGTCCAATGATGAGCTATGAATTTATTATTGAAAATGAACTGCCACAATCTGTGGCATTTCCTTATCAGAGCCAAAACAGTGCGGCACCTGGCACTTTTCTGATGAGTGAAGATGCGGTTAGTGCCATGATGAGCATCTTACAAATTATGGATAAGCTCGATACAGATGAGTCCCTTGATGAGCACTGTTTTAACCAAATTTGGTTAAAAAGTGAGTTAACCCCCGCACGTGCAGAAGAAATTTATTTGTTTTTGGAAGAGCGTTTAGCGGTAGAACCCTTGCCTTCGCAAGAAGAGATTGCGGCATTTCATCAGGCACAAGTGGATGAAAACAAGCTACTATCGCAAGAAAGTAGCAAAGAGGGCATGATCCCAGTCCATAAGTTCTCCACTAATGATGGTTGGTTAGTGACGACGAAAGAGTGCGAATGGATAGCAGAGGTATTCGCTCCCGAGTTGGTGAGTGAAAACCACTTTGTGGTGTCGCAAATTTCTGAGTTATGCAAAATTAGCCATCAAAAACTGGAGCATTTACTGATTGAATGGGGCAAATTTAATTTATTTGCTAGTAAACATGGTGGTTACCGTGTTAATTAAGTTTCTGATGGTTTAATCTTTGATTTAGGTGGTGGTCATTTTAGTCGTGAATGAACATCACCTAAGCTTTTCGACGAAATTCCTTTCTAATCGTGTTTTTTCAGCTTGAATCCCTTATGAATTTTTTATTGGAGTGTTATGTTAGCAATATAACGCCAATGAATAGGTTGTGGTGATGAAATTACGGTATTTATTTTTAGTAGTTTGTTTGGGTATAACTTCTCTTGCTCAGGCGACTTCTGAAGCGCCTTCCACAAAAAATAAACCAGCAGAAACGACAGCGCAGAGTCGTGATGTGGTGCTTCCCGATGATTTTAAAGCTCAGTTAAGATCGGCTAAAGCAGGGGATGTTGATGCGATGGTGGATATTGGGCTTGCCTATATGGAAGGAACTGATTTTTTAAACATTGATGATAAAGAAGCTTATCGTTGGTTTAAAAAAGTGTCTGATTTGGGTAATACTGATGGGGATTATTATCTCGGTATGTTATTGCAAAATCAGGAAAAATATAAACAAGCTGAGCGTTGGTATCGGCGTGGTGCAGAAAAAGGGGATGCATATTGCCAATATGCGCTGGGCTACTTTTATGAGCATGGTTTAGGTGTTACACAAAATTTCAAGCAAGCCAAAGCGTGGTATTCGGAAGCTGCAGAGCAAGAACATGCTAATGCACAATTTGCTATGGGGCTTTTTTACCATGATGGTCTTGGTGGGAATGTGGATTACCAAAAAGCTCGTGAATGGTATGAGCGAAGTGCCGTCAATAATATCGCCGCCGCCGTTAACAACCTTGCCGTGATGTATGAAAATGGTGAAGGTGTTGAAAAAAATGATGAAACCGCTATTTATCTCTATCGCCAAGCGGCCAATATGGGCTCTGCGATTGCGCAAAACAATATGGGTGACTTTTATCAGCAAGGCCATTTGCTCATCGAAAAAAATGGCTATCAAGCAATGTACTGGTATAAACGAGCCGCTCAGCAAAATAACGTTGATGCGCAACTGGCTATCGCAAGTGCCTATGAAGCTGGAGATGGCGTCGGAAAAGATTTAGCCGAAGCATTTGTTTGGTACGAGCGTGCTGCACAAAATGAGTCACTGGATGCGGGTATGAAAGTGGCTGAATTTTATGAAAAAGGATTAGGTGGTATTGAGAAAAACCCAGCAAAAGCCATTGAGCTATACAAAGCGTTAGCCAAGAATGAGTCTGATGATGCGCAAATTAAATTAGCGAAGATGTATGTTGCTGGTGAAGTAAATGATGTGAATATCAAGGATGTCGTCAATTGGCTGCAGCTGGCGGAAGACGATAGCCTTGAAGCCAAAAACCAATTAGCGATTTTCTATTTAACGGGAACGGGTGTTGCGCAAAATACACAGAAAGCACGCCAACTATTGGAAAAAGTGGCTTTTAAGAAAAATAGTGATGCGCAAAATAACCTTGCGGTGATGTATGCCCGAGGTGAAGGCGGAGAGAAAAACATTTTTCGTTCTGTGATGTGGTTTGAGCGAGCAGCAGAGTTAGGGAATGAAACGGCAAAACGTAATTTATCGCTCTTGCAGAATAATAAACAGGTTAAGGCCTCGATGCTGCGCTATACCGATAATATCAATCAATCGATGGAAAACTTGAAAAAGCGTTAAGTTTCCAATTAAAAGGCGATCATGAAGATCGCCTTATCGTTTTTTGATCGGATCGTGTGGATTATTCGAATAAGTTACTGTGTAATGTACGAACGATATCTTCCGCATCATCACCTGGAACTAACAAGCAAATATTGTGGCTGCTTGCTCCGTAGCTGATCATACGAATATTGAAGGACTCTAATGCACCGAAAATTTGTTTCCCGAGTCCATTCACTTGCGACAGTTCATTACCGATAATTGCCACTAACGCTAAGTTTTCTTCCACTTCAACACGGCATAATGCAGAAAGCTCTGTCATGAGAGCGTTGGTGAGTAAGCTGCCATTTGTCCCTGTTGAACCTGTGGTATCTAACGTTAATGCAACGCTCACCTCTGAAGTGGTAATTAAGTCCACGGAAATATTGTGGCGCAATAAGATAGTGAAAATTTCTGCTAAGAACCCACGCGCATGCAGCATTTTCAGGCTATGTAATGTTAATAATGTTTGTTTACGACGCAGTGCCAATGCCCTAAATTGCGGTGGATTCGTGGTTTTGTCACTGACAATTGTCCCACCCGCTTCTGGAGCTTTACTGGAGCCTACGAACACAGGGATACCTGAGCGTACCGCGGGTAGTAATGTGGCTGGATGCAGAATTTTTGCCCCAAAAGTTGCCATTTCTGCCGCTTCATCGAAGGCGATTTCATCAATACGCTGTGCATTTGCTACTACGCGCGGATCAGTGCTGTAGATACCAGGAACGTCTGTCCAAATATCGACACGAGATAAATTCAATACTTCAGCCAATAGGGCTGCGGTATAGTCGCTACCACCGCGTCCCAATGTGGTTGTTCGGCCTTTTTCATCGCGGCCAATAAAGCCTTGCGTAATCACGACTGACTCGCCTAAGCGAGTTTGTAAGTGTTGTTCTGCAAGGGCTTTTAACTGGTTGAGATCAGGCTCAGCACGTCCAAAACTGTCGTTGGTTCTCATGATCTTACGCACATCAAACCATTGTGAGTTGGCATTGCGTTGGCGTAGAACTTCAACAAAAAGCAGAGTCGACATCAATTCCCCATGGCTTACCATTTCATCTGTCAATGCATCTGAAGTGGCAAGAGATGCAGAATCTGCTAAATGGGCAATGTTATCAAGTAAGCGATTGATTTCTTCACGAATAACCTCTGCAGTCTGTAAGTTATCAATAATTGCATATTGAATATCTTTAACCTTTTGTAGTAGCGCATTGCGTTTATCAGCGTCACAACCTTCAGCCAATTCAATCAATAAGTTAGTAATGCCTGCGGAGGCGGAAAGTACCACAACGCGCACGTTGGGGTTGGAAAGAACAATATTTGCGCTGTTGTTCATTGCCTCAAAGTTCGCGACACTGGTGCCACCAAATTTTGCAATAACAAACTGATTGTTGTCTGACGAAGACGCTACGGTATTCATGGTGTCAATCCCTTTGGTTAAACCTAAACTTTATATAGATTTATCGGGTAAATAGAATCGCGTCAATCAAGAATCGAAGCAAATCAGTAATTCTAATGATGGGGGGGTTATTATCGGTTTTCGTCATACGCGTCATCCTTCAAGCTGCATGGGTGTTGACTGCGTTTAGATAGCCGAATCACATACTTGTGTATGCTCATCGGTCTATCTTCACTTATCGCCTACATGCAACTCGAATGATTTAGCGTATGTAGATTAGTCGCTTTTTTTAAGCTAAATGGCATTGAAAGTGCGTATTTCATATAAAAGGGATAATTAAGTCTGGAAAAGTACGGCAGAATTGGGGAATATCAATATAACGCAGAAAACCGATAAGCCCTGTTTCCTTGACGGGTTACAATCTATTTCTATTGAAAATTGTTTGGAGAGTGTTATCCATGAGAAGTATTAATCCAAGCCAGACGGCTGCATGGCGGGCGCTAGAACAACATTTTGCGCAAATAAAAGATGTGCATATGCGTGATTTGTTCGAGCAAGATAAAGACCGCTTTACCAAATTTTCGGCAACGTTCGATGGTCAAATCTTAGTGGATTTCTCCAAAAATAGAATAACGCAAGAAACCTTAGACAATTTATTAGCACTGGCAAAAGAAACTGAGCTAGAAAGTGCCATTAATAGTATGTTCAAGGGTGAAAAAATCAACCGCACGGAAGACCGTGCTGTGCTGCATACGGCTTTACGTAATCGCGACAACACACCAATTTACGTAGATGGCAAAGATGTGATGCCTGACGTTAATGCTGTGCTGGAAAAAATGCAGCAATTTAGCCAACGCATTATTAGTGGTGAATGGAAAGGCTTTACGGGTAAGGCGATTACCGATGTTGTTAATATCGGGATTGGCGGTTCTGACCTTGGCCCATTCATGGTGACTGAAGCATTACGCCCTTATAAAAACCACCTGAATATGCACTTTGTTTCTAATGTGGATGGCACGCAAATCGCTGAAACGTTGAAAACACTGAATCCAGAAACGACATTGTTCTTAATTGCGTCTAAAACATTCACTACGCAAGAGACAATGACTAATGCGCATTCAGCTCGTGATTGGTTCTTAGCATCTGCAAAAGATGAAAGCCAGGTTGCTAAGCACTTTGTGGCACTTTCCACCAATGGTGAAGAAGTCGCTAAGTTTGGTATTGATACCAACAATATGTTTGAGTTCTGGGATTGGGTTGGTGGCCGCTATTCATTATGGTCAGCGATTGGTTTATCCATCATTTTATCCGTCGGCTTTGATAACTTCGTTCAATTATTGAATGGCGCTCATGCAATGGATAAACATTTCACTCAAACACCGCTGGAGAAAAATATCCCCGTATTGTTAGGGTTGATTGGCATTTGGTATAACAATTTTTTTGAATCAGAAACTGAAGCGATTCTGCCATACGACCAATACATGCATCGTTTTGCGGCATACTTTCAACAAGGCAATATGGAATCCAATGGTAAGTATATCGGCCGTGATGGAAAACCCGTTTCATACCAAACTGGCCCAATTATTTGGGGCGAGCCAGGGACGAACGGGCAACATGCGTTTTATCAATTGATCCACCAAGGGACAAAAATGATCCCTTGTGACTTTATTGCACCAGCAGTCACACATAATCCACTGGGTGACCACCACGAGAAGCTGCTTTCTAACTTCTTTGCGCAAACAGAAGCGCTAGCATTTGGAAAAACGCGTGAAGTGGTCGATGCTGAATTTGCTGCGCAAGGCAAATCAGTGGCCGATATGGAATATGTGGCACCGTATAAAGTATTTGAAGGTAACCGCCCAACGAACTCGATTTTACTCAAAGAAGTTACGCCATATTCATTAGGTGCGTTAATCGCGATGTATGAGCATAAAATCTTTACTCAAGGGGCGATTTTAAACATATTCACGTTTGACCAATGGGGCGTAGAATTAGGTAAACAATTAGCGAGCCGCATTCTGCCTGAATTAGAAAGCAGTGAAAAAGTCAGCAGCCACGACAGTTCAACCAATGGCTTAATTAACAACTATAAAGCTTGGCGTTAATGGTTTATTGAAATTACGTCGTGAAATTAAGCGGGAAGCGTCGGTGGCTTCCCGTTTTCTTTATTGGAAGAAACATCAGAATAAGTTAATGTAAGCTAGATTATTAAAGTATTAACGAATTTTATTTTTGTTTATAACATGTTATTAATTATGGAATCTTTCACTATTTTTTTACAATTTGTGTTGAATTTGTGACTTTTTATATAAATTGTTAGCTAACTTTAACCTTGTAGCAAAACAACGTGATATTCTACTTGGTAAGAAATACAGAAATCATAACCATGTTATTCATGGTGGAATTTACGTAATGGATGAAACGCTATTTACCTCGCAGCCAATTGAATGGATTGCGCAGGATGATGAAAGAGTTCCCGCTAACATGCTCGATTGGTTACTTGAACTTGGCTCCATGACAAAACGTTTTGAACAACATAGCCAGAAAGTGACTGTCATTCCATATTTAGAACGCTATGTATCGCAAGTGATGCTGAGTACGGAAGAAGCACAAAATTTACCTGCAAGTCATCGTTACTGGGTGCGCGAAGTGGTTATGTATGGAGATGGTACTCCGTGGTTGCTTGGTCGTACGGTCATTCCGGAAGAAACACTCACCGATGATGACCAGCAATTAGTGGATATTGGTCGGATGCCATTAGGGCGCTATTTATTTAGTCGAGATAACCTAACGCGTGATTACATTCATATTGGTCGTTCCGCAGAACGTTGGGTTCGCCGCTCTCGATTAAGGTTATCCGATAAACCTTTATTGTTAACCGAGATATTTTTACCAGAATCACCTGCATATCGTTAATTATCCAAACTATTTCAAATTATAGATTTTGGCAAAACACGACACTAATACACAAAAATCCGTGATTTGCTCAACTGAGTGGTGTGAACACCTACCTATTTTGAAGTATGATGGAGTGAGAAAAGGAGCACGACAAAGTGGAGGGAAGTATGACGCTAAGTAAATGGCATGCATACAGCCGTTTAATGCGTATTGATAGACCCATCGGTTCACTGTTATTACTTTGGCCGACGTATTGGGCACTCTGGATAGCTGCTCAAAGCACGCCCAATTTGCACATTTTGATTGTGTTTACTGCGGGGGTGTTTTTCATGCGCGCCGCAGGTTGTGTGATTAATGATTTCGCTGACCGACATTTTGATGGTCATGTGGAACGCACCAAACATCGCCCATTACCCAGTGGGGATGTGACGGAAAAAGAAGCTAAAATTTTGTTTGCAAGTTTAGTCGGTCTCTCATTCCTATTGGTTTTAACTCTTAATTCAATGACGATTTGGTTGTCTATTGCAGGGTTAGCTCTAGCATGGATTTACCCTTTTGTTAAAAGAGTCAGTCATTTACCTCAGGTTGTACTGGGCGCAGCATTTGGCTGGTCGATTCCAATGGCTTTCTCTGCGGTGGGTGAAACACTTCCGTTAGTATGCTGGGTATTGTTTTTCATAAATATTATTTGGTCAGTGATTTACGACACGCAATATGCCATGGTTGACCGTGACGATGATTTAAAAATTGGTGTGAAATCAACAGCGATTTTATTTGGTCAATATGACAAATTAATTATTGGGTTACTGCAATTACTGATGGTCGGCTTGCTGGTGGCTGTGGGATCATTGGCTGCGCTGGGGAGCATCTACTATTTTTCTCTGGCGCTAGTTGTGGGGTTATTTGTTTATCAGCAAAAACTGATGGTCAATAGAGAGCGAGCTCCTTGTTTTAAAGCTTTTATGAATAATAACTATGTTGGTTTTATCTTATTTGTCGGAATTTTTTTGAGTTATTGGTAAACAGGTTGTTGACGATTAAAAGGAACATGCTTTTCAGCTGTTCCTCTCAATGGCTGGAAAAACCCTAACCAAATGGCTAGGGTTTCGAGTGAGCAAATTACCTACGCTGCAGTACTATGTTAGACGATTTCGCCTGGGCAAGTTTGCCGTTTGGAAAAGAAACGTGGACCACAAGATAAATAGTATCCCCGATACTGGATTGTGCATTCTTTCCAAACTTTATAGTGTTTCCGTCGTCAGTAACAATTGAACCACTGGAAGTCTTCTTACCAACCGAATACGTATTTTTCCCAATGAAATTTCCGTGTTTGTATTCATTGACGGTTATTGATATCGGTTTGCCATAACCGAGGTGCGAATAATTTATCACCATATTGTACCCATATCCAGAGCGATCCCCTATTTGGTTGCCGTTATATATTTCTACTAGATGTGATGGTATTACTTTAGCTACAGTGACCTTATTCGATTGAACTTGCGCACCTGTACTCGGTGTTCCGCTTGATGAGCGAGGGATGACATTGAAATAAATTTCACACCCTAAATCTGCATCTTGTATGTGATAAGTTCTGCTTGTTGATATCGCCTGATGATTCTTGTTACGCAAACAGAACCACTCGAAACTGGTTCCACTCTCAGGATCGCTCGGGCTGTCCCCATCGTGGTAGCGATAATTTCCGGTCAGTAATTCACCAGGCTCTGGCTGACCATCAATTTTCACATCATGAGCTTCTGGTGCCAGCCCTCTAGTAGTGAGAGTTGATGAAGTGAATATAGCGCCAGTTGCTGGTTCTGTGATTTTAGGGTCGGTTTGTGGCGTGACCTCGACCGACAGTTGTTTTCCATTGCCATCGCCGGGGACGAGTTTATAGCTATTTTGCGTGGCTCCTGAAATATTTTTACCATCGAGTTTCCATTGAAAAAGTGATGTCTCTAATGCATCCTTATCTGCATCCGTTATCTTTGGATCAGCGGTGACCGTGTCATTAACGGCGGGTGTCTTATTATTAAATTGAATATCAGTCACGACAGGTGCATGACCGATAACGGGAAGCGTTTGGGTATTGACTTCGATCACAGAAGCGGATGCGCCTCCTACGATGACCAATCCTGCTGCCAGCGTTATCAGACGAATAAGGGGGATAATTTTTGTCCTCTCTGCCATTTTATGAATATCCTCTTCTGTTATCGCAGTGTGTTATGGGTGCTTATTATCAAAAATACCGCAGCGAAATGTTTCGTTGCGGGGGATAGTGATTATTTGTTCGAAACGATAACCTGAATTTTTCGTTTCTGCTCTGTGCCCTTAACCGTGTATGTTGCTGCGGTTGCACCTGCAATATCTGTGTATTTGCTCGAATTCACAGAGTCTTGAATCTGCCACTTGTAAGTCAGGTTATTATCACAAGTCCCGTGACAGGTGACATTTGCTTTCAGCGAATCACCAACCAGCGGTCGTGACCCAGCTCCAGTGAGACCCGAAATAGTTACTGATTTCACGATATTGCCATTCACTGTTGGGATATTAGTGCCGCCCGCTATTGTCTTACCACTGATATCGATGAAGGTTGCTGCTGCTACGGCTACACTCTCTGACGGCTCCGTCTTAGCTGGATCCGTTTTTGCGATGGCCTTTACGGTAATGGTTTTACCTAACAACGCCGATGTCAGTCTCAGCATGTCGCTCGTTTGCCCTGCAATAACATTTTTGCCGTCATGCCATTCATAGACGATAGACACGAGTGTATCGTTGTCTTTATCACTGAAGTCAAAACCTGACGCTTTCAACTCATCATTCTCACCTAATACACCGTCATTGTTCTTATCTGTGGCCGTGATGGAACCCGCTTTTAGCTTTGGTGCATGACCAATAACCGCAGTTGTTGCTGGGGAGGTTATCGAGATCGGAGTCTGAGTCGTGGCAGCGAGTGCCGATGTACCAAAAGTCATGCCTAACACGGCTCCCGCAATCAGGACAGATAGGTTGTTTTTGCGGATCATTGGGGGTTGTTGATTTTTGTTGCTCATCTAATTATTACCTTATATTTTAAATTTATTAAGTTGCCCTATAGGCGTATTTATTTTGCGGTCACTCGCAACCTGCGTTTTTGCGTGTCTGCGGTGACTGTATATGTCATGGCTGTAGCGCCATTAATCGCTTGAAACTGTCCTGATCCTGGTATTGTCTCCACTTCCCATTGCCAAGCTGTCGGCAAAATGCAGTTGACTTGGCACTCTGGTGTTGCTGTTAGGACATCCCCAACGACGGGGCGCTTTTTTATAACACTGCCGTTATGAAATATTTGTAATCCTACGGGTGCTGCCATCACTTCTATTTTTGTTGACGCTAGATTGATCCCCTCTACCTTCGGACTAAAAATGAGGGTGCCTGGCAATTTTCCAGTGGTGATGATGGTGGTATAAACACCCAGTGCTGTTTCTTTCAATGCTTCCAACTTAACGCCACTTTGCGAAGGCGATAGTGATGACCCGCCTTTTTGTGTCGTGAAGGCGAACGGCAACTGAATCGATGAAGCTAATCTAGTCATCGGTGCATTCTGCTCATCCCGCATCGTCAGCGTTAATACCTCTGACTGACCGACATTCAGTACACCTGATCCAACAGTCAAACTTGAGTAGCGGTTAGAAAACCCTGCGTCGACAATCACTTTTATATAGGCTGGTTTTGATGCATTTCCCTTTCCATCCCATGCAATAGCCCTTAGGGTATAAGTATTGCTTTTACCCGCCTGCCAAGCAGGTAGGCGAATTTGCCAAGCTGTTAAACTTTTGCCAACAGACTGTACTTTCCCACCGTTGGATGAAAATTCTGTCAGCATTCCCCATTTCACACGTTCAGCACCATATTTTGCTTTTAAGATAGCGCTCAGTGACTGCAGGCTGGCACCTCGACCGCGGATTTCCTGCGGCAGTATTAAACTGATCAAATCCTGTTTACGGTATTCGAGTACAATGTTGTTATTGCGCTCAACCAGTGCCATTAGGCTGCCTGAGAGCGAACGCAGGCGAGCAACTGAACTCGATGATATTTGGTCTTTCCAAGGCACACCGAATGAATAGGTCAGTTGTGCCTGAAGTTGCAGATCATCAGTTCCTTGTCCTGTACGCCAGTCAGCCCCAAGGGTAATTAATGGAATAGGGGTGTAATTCAACCCTACAGTCATTGTTTTTGGCGACTTACTACGAGAGTCCTTGCCTTTCATTGCCACTTCATCACCGAAATATTGTTCATATTTCAGTTTGCCACCAAGTTGTGGATAAGATGGCAGCCAACCACTGGCGGTCATATCAAATCCGTTGGCGGGGCGTTCATCATAGTCGTCAAAATCCCGTGACTGATGCCAGTTGTTGAGTCGCAGATAACCATTGGTTGAAAAGCGTAGATTATCGGACCACAATTCTCCGCCAATACCGAGTCGGCTGTTCCCACCTGTAATATCAGCGTCATAAAAGGTGTTGACGCCATACATCCATTGCTCATTGAACCGACGAGCGCCCACCCCTAAGTTTAGGGTAGTGCGATCATTAAGGTTCCGACCTCCTAACTGGGTAAACACCAGCCAATCTGGGTTTTGATATACGGGTAATAGCATGTCGGCAGACAGCGTACTCTGTGACAGTTTATCTCCCGGCTGTACACTAATTTGTGCAGTACCATATTGATTTAACCAACTCTCCATGGTTGATGACGCTGTGCTCACCGCCATATCCTTGGCCTGTTTAGTCAGGTACTCCTCTGCACTTTGTGTGTTCATCGCTTGGAAAAAATTAGGGGCAGTTTGGGCCAACCAGTTCTCAATTTCACTATCTGAGTCGTTTACTTGTACACCTTTCTTCGTCGTTTTGTCTGTCGTATTGGCGATGTAAGTGCTTGGTACATCGATTTGATCTCCAGCTGAGAGTTGTTCAAAAGCGCGGGCGAAATTGCGTTTTTGATTTAATGTTTTTAATTCCTCCACCGTCAGATTGTATTGATGAGCCACACTGTGAACGGTCTCTCCTGTCTGCAGGTGGTAAGGCTTCACTTTTATTCCATCTACAAACCCAGTAGCAAAGACTGAACCAGTTGGTATGATGGATACGGACAGTAAAACGGGAATCAATAAGGGCATCTGAGATGATTTGATACTGTAGCGGTTAATACCAAAAATCATTTATTTATTCCTTTTATTCCTTCCTTTAAGTTGTTGTTTCCATAATGAGGATATTTCCATTGTGAATGAATGAACTATCAAAGGTGCTAAACACCAATAATAGAGTGAGATAAGCAGATATTGAGTTGCTGTTATAAATTTAAGTTATGTAATCTAATCTAATGCTTTATTTTGGTGATGGATGTTAATACTCGACTCAATGATTGCATTTCGTCTTGCGGTGAAATTTATATATTTAGATTGATAATGTGAACGTACTTGTTTGGACTAAATAAGAAGTCATAGAGAGTGGGATTAATTAAGAAATGATAATTGATTATGAATTGAAATTATTTTTTGATATTTACCATATTTCAAATTGCGTATTTTTTTGAACTTATTTTTTATTTATCAATTTGTTATGTTGTTTTTTGGCGGCTTTTCTTTTATTGAAATAATATTGAACACACATAAAAATCGCCTATCCTTCTAGCTATCAATATTAGGTATTGGCTGTTTTGGTTAGTGTGGCGGAATTCGATACTTTTTCAATGAGCCCTATATCTAGGAACCAAAAGTAAGCGCCATTGGTTTGGATTTTTTTAACGAAGCGATGCTCAGAGATAATACTAGATAAATAATTCAGCAACATCACCTTGATTAATCGAACTCAGTGGTTTCAAAAAACAATTCATCATTGATGCGGCACTTCGAATTATTTAGGACATAGATTATTGTTAGCACTAGCTCTATTAAATCAAAGGGGTAATGTGAATAACATTACCCCTTTTACTTATTTAGCTCCAAGATTTCTAGTCTGCATTTTTTTCAGCTTCTGTACTCTTCTCTATCGCAGTGGAAAGCTCATCGTCTTGGCTAACACTTTCAATGGTTAAACGGATTTCTGGGGACATTAACCGTGCAAGAACCGCATACAGTTTTTTAGCGTTAGTGGTGAAGATATCATTTTCATTATTATCGATATAACCTTCTTCTCTTAGGGTATCGACAAGTGTTGAAAACACTGCTTTATCAAAGAACTCTGGTGCGTTAATACCATGCAGAACGGAAAGACGCTGTGCGAGAATACGGCTTTCTTTTTCCAACGTATTACGGCTTATTTCAGGGCTGGCATTGAGTAATGACAGCGTGATTGCGTAGCGTTGTAATGTTTCACGGACACCAGCGGCTAAGAGTTGTAATGGACGAATACGGCGTGGGTTCAATACCACCATTTCGTCGTCTCTTAGACAGATAAGTTTTTGATTATTTAGCTCATCAATCAGAGTATCGACTGTTTCACGCAGCTGTTCGTCGTTATAACGCATAAACAGTTCAGCTTTTAAGAACGGATAGATTTGGCTGACTTGATGGTGAATTTCTTGACGACTGATACGCTCATGGTGCAACACTATACTGGTGATCAGTGACGGTAACACCAATAAGTGGTGGATATTATTACGGTAGTAGGTCATTAATACGGCATTTTCACGAGGAAGAATAATAATATCCCCCATGCTGTCTTTTTCTACCTCGAATTTATCCATTTGCAACGCGTGTTCGAGCAGTTGTTCAGCCGTTTTATTTGGCGTAGTCGCATCGGCGGTGTATGGCACATTGCGTAATAATTGCAGATAACATTCCACTTGCTCAATTAACTGCTCACGGGTTAATGAACGTTGACGTGAGGCCAGTAAAGCCGTTGCGCACAAGTTGATAGCGTTAGCTGCGGCAGCATTATTGATATTCACCATGATGTTATCTGCTAACGAGCTGACTGTTGGGTTTAACCAAGTTGGGCGCTGCGGCTCAATAGGGTCAATCGAATCACGCCAATCTGGCACGCGTTGGTTAAGGTAATGAGAAAGGGAAATTGGCTGGCCAAAGTTCACATACCCTTGACCTAAGTTACGCAGCTTGCGCAAGCCGCGGATCATTGAAAATAAGCCTTCTTTCTCTTTTTCTGCACCGCGCAGCTCTTTTGCGTAAGTACCTACTTCCATCACATGTTCATAACCAATATAGATAGGTACGATAGTGATAGGGCGCGAATCACCACGTAGCATGGCTTGCAGTGTCATTGATAGCGTTCCCGTTTTTGGCTGTAATAAACGGCCAGTTCGGGAACGTCCACCTTCAACAAAATACTCAATAGAGTAACCGCGAGCAAATAACTCACTTAAATACTCACGGAAAACCGTGGAATAGAGTTTATTTCCTTTAAAGGTGCGGCGGATAAAGAAGGCACCAAGGCGGCGGAAAATTGGGCCAGCGGGCCAAAAATTCAAGTTGATCCCTGCGGCGATATGCGGCGGGACTAAGCCTTGATGATAAAGAACATAAGACAGCAATAGGTAGTCCATGTGGCTTCGGTGGGAAGGCACATACACAATTTCATGGCCATCTTGCGCTAATTGGCGAACGCGCTCAGCATGCTGCACATTAATGCCTTGATAGAGGCGGTTCCATGTCCAGCTCAGTACACGGTCAGTTAAACGCACGGCTTCATAGGAGAAGTTCGCAGCAATTTCTTCCATCATATTCACCGCATTTTGCTGTGCTTTTTTCAGTGGAATTTTTTTACTGCGTGCTTCATCCTCGACTGCTTTTTCAATCGCTTTTGAGGTCAAAAGCTTATTGAATAGTTCATAGCGTGCGGGCAATTTCGGGCCGACAGCCGCAAGGCGTTGGCGGGAATAGTGAATGCGGGCGACACGTGCTAATTTATTCGCAATAATGGTATCTGTGCCGTGGTCTTGCGCCATTTTCCCGATGGAAACGGGGGGCGATAGGCGAACAAAGCTATCACGACCTAACCACAGGACAGCAAAGAATTTTTGCACCCCGTTTAATAGCTTCAGTGGTGGTGCAGGGGTATGCCCTTCACGACCTGGAGAGCGCCCAAACATAACCGATGCGGGGAGCATTTGAATATCCAGATTCGGATTGTTTTTATGCAAATCTAAATACGCATGGAATGTTTTGACGGAATCTTTACGCGGATCTGGTGAGTAATAACGAAATACGCGTGGGCCATCATCGATAAACACATAAGCAGGAAGCTTTGTTCCATTGATGTCGTTATCAACCAAAGGGTCAGGCAGACCGATAGCCAAGCATTGATGCCGTAGCGTTAGGAGGTCGGACTTAGAGTGATAAGGCAATACATACAGCGTCGGCCTGTTGGTATCAAGCTGCAGCTCTGTAATTGGGTCCGATGGAATTAGTTTACTTTTTACCAATAATTTAAGTGGTAAATTCAACGTGTTGTAATATATTTTACGCCATAGTGACATAAATGATTATAGCCTCTTGTTAACAATGCTGCTCAATCATACCAGAAATCCACTGGTAGATCTGTTACTGACGATTCACTTTGACTGTAAAAATCGATTATTGTTTGAATTTTTTAAGGAATAAATATGGCAAGTCAAACTAAGGGTTTTACCCGCGTGATTAAAGCAGCAGGGTACTCCCTTAAGGGGTTAAAAGCGGCTTGGATAAATGAAGCGGCATTTAGGCAGGAGTCTGTTGCCGCAGTCATTGCGATTATTATCGCCTTTTGCTTAGATATCAGTTACGTGGATAGAATATTGCTGATCAGCTCCGTTGTGCTGGTGGCTATCGTCGAGTTACTAAATAGTGCAATAGAAGCTGTTGTTGATCGTATTGGCAGTGAATATCATGAACTTTCAGGGCGCGCTAAAGATATTGGGTCAGCGGCTGTATTCATCAGTATTGGTTTAGCGTTATTTATATGGGCACTGATTTTATGGCAGCGTTATTTTTCTGCCTAGCCAATAAACCTTGTTTAGAGTCGAGAAAAGAGAGTCAATCGATAGCAAATGCCTAAATTCAGCAATTTAACTGTTTCAAATCTTCATTTACCTGTATATACTCACAGTTTGACTGTATAAACAAACAGGGGAACGGAATGAAAGCACTGACGGCTCGACAACAGCAGGTTTATGATCTGGTGCGTGACCACATTTCGCAAACAGGTATGCCTCCTACACGTGCTGAAATAGCAGCAAGTCTTGGTTTTCGTTCGCCTAATGCGGCAGAAGAACATTTAAAAGCCTTGGCTCGCAAGGGTGTAATTGAAATTGTTTCTGGGGCATCACGAGGCATCCGCCTACTTCTTGAAGAAGAGGCTGAAGATCAAGGGTTACCTTTGATTGGGCGCGTTGCCGCTGGCGAACCTTTACTGGCACAAGAACATATTGAAAGTCATTATCAGGTTGATCCTGAACTTTTCAAACCTCACGCAGATTTCCTATTACGTGTGAATGGTATGTCGATGAAAGACATCGGTATTATGGACGGTGACTTATTAGCAGTTCATAAAACACAAAATGCGCATAATGGCCAAGTGATTGTTGCGCGCATTGATGATGAAGTGACTGTTAAACGTTTTAAACAACAAGGTAATCGTGTTGAGTTAATCGCTGAAAATCCTGAGTTTGCGCCGATTGTTGTCGATTTACGCGAGCAAAGCTTCACCATTGAGGGTTTAGCAGTTGGGGTGATCCGTAATAGTGATTGGTATTAATTCTTAGATTATCAGGTAGGTAGCGGCGCGCTGCTTGTTTGATTTTTCCATTATTGCTGGCAGATTTCACATTGATGTATAGAGATCTGCCTGCTTTACTTAGTTCTTATCTTTTATATCCTTTTATATCCTACTTTTCGTATTCTTTTCTTATATAAGTAATGTCGTGGATTCTACAACGTTATTTGCTACTTTTTTTTGCAGTGATCGGTTGCTCATGGTCATGGCTACAGTGTGCGTGGTCTTTGCAGCTATCAATTTCATCACATTTTTTACATAAACCATGGTTTTCCACAACAGTATGCCTTAAACGGAACTGATTAGTTTCCGCTAGGCTAATAATGGCGGCTTCTATTGTTGCGCAATCACTTTCAGTCACACTACCGCAATGATCACAAATTAGCATCACTGAGATATGACTTGGGTTATCAAAGTGATGGCAAACAACGTAGCTGTTGGTTGACTCTATTTTATGAATAAAGCCTTGCTCCATTAAAAACTCAAGCCCACGGTAAACAGTGGGTGGTTTTGCTTGTGGTTCAACTTCACGCAGTAAATCTAATAAATCGTAGGCACTGATAGCACCGTGTTGCTGTGCAATAAGACGTAACACGGTTTCTCTCTGTGGAGTCAATCTAACGCCCCTTGATTGGCAGATACGCTCTGCCATCACAAGTATCTTATCTTCACTCATTTTTTTCATTTTTGACTCCAACTTCGAAAACTAAGTATCGACTATAGGAACAAGTTTATCATAGTTTTCTGACTGAAATAGCTTGAAAAGAGAAAGTAGAAGGGAGAAGGGCATGTACTCAACTGAATTTTGTTAGATAAAAATGAAAAATAAAAGAAATAATAAATGGAGAAAACAATGAATATATTTTTATTTATTAATAATAAATATTGGCATTCTATAGATACGATAATAAATATTAGGCAAAGAATTAAATCTCTACCTAATATATTATGGGTTAGTATTTATATTCAACACCTAACCAATAGTTGCGACCTTCTTCAATATAGCCATTGGTATATTCATAAGACTTATCAAATAAGTTATTCACTGAGCTATTGACGGAAACGCCTTGCCCTAAGTCATAATCTAAACGCAGGTCAGTTTTAGCAAATCCGCGCACTTTACTTTCAGCATCCACATAGTTAAATGCCCAGCTTCTGGCTTCTTCAGTCACCGTAATACTAAACGGTTCGTAAGGCGTAAATTTCACCCAAGCAAAGGCTTTATGGGTTGGCAGCTCAGCCACATGTTTGACGCTGTAGTGCTTAGGATCGGCATGAATATACCCGTAGCTTAAACCTGCTTCCATCCAATCGGTAATTTGGCCTGTCGTGCCTAAATCAATACCGAAGTAGTCGACTTTTCCGCTATTGCGGTTTTGTAGTAAATCGCCACCATCGTTATTTTTTCCGATATGGTGTGCCATGATGGCATCCGATACATGATTATAATAAGCGCTAGTTGTATAGGTCCATTGAGGAGTAACGTATCCTTTATAGGTTAAATCGTAGGTTAGTGCACGTTCTGCATCAAGATGAGGATTGATCTCGAAGGAGTCTTTATTTCTGATTTTATTCTTTGTATAGCGTTCTTTTTGTGTAGGGAAACGACTTCTTTCAGAAATAGAGAATTGTACTGTGTCTTCATTTGCTAAGTGGTAACGCGCCATGACTTCCCAATTAAAGGCATTTTGGTTGTTGCTATCATAGGTTTCAATGCCAGTGACGACATTCTGCTTATTATAAATATAACGTTTTCCATCATCGCTTTTACGCCAGTCGTAACCAATACCACCAATAATATCTAGTTTATCAGTTGCAACCCATTGGTATTCAGCAGCAGTAGACCACGTTTGGTCTTTATAACGATCAAATGGGACAACCTTATTACCACGAGAACGGTGAACGTCTTCTTTCCAGTGTGCGGCGAATGACAACATATCGAGTTCACGCACGGTGAAATCAACACGCATGTCGGCACCGTTGCTGTAGTCATCGTAACGACTGTAATTCATATTCCACTTTTTGTATTCGTCATAGCTAGTGCTTTTCACCTTACTTTTAGCATCAGTATATTGGTGAAGGGTATTTTTAAAGCTATCGTGATAAATCCGGCTTTGTAAGGCAATATCACTGGTTATCTGTGTTGTTCCGTTAAAGTAAATACTTTCTTTATCGTATGCAGGCCATTGCCAACGTTGTAATCCTTTTTTTACATCGGGAGCAATATCTGTAGCGCTATCTTTTTGTCCATCTTGTTTAATATAGGTCACCACATACTCATCGCTTTCTCGAGGTGTCCAACCTGCTTTAATCATTAAGCGTTTATCATCACTAGATGAGTTTGTTCTGCGGCCATGTGTGCCTGCAAAAGCATTATTATCATCAGAGCCAGGTAAGCCAGCAAAACGCTGCTTATACTGGCTACCACTGACTTGAATAAACCCTAAGTCATTGCGGCCACCTAATCGTGCGCTAATATTGTGGGCGTTATCTGCACCGCGGGCAAAACCTTGGTTTAAGCTGATATTGGCTTCAAACGGTTTTTTCGGTGTTGCGGTGGTTAAGTTAATTGCACCACCCATCAAGTTTGGCCCTTGCAGTAACGAGGTATAGCCCGTCGAAAGCTCAACACTCGCCAACTCGCTAGTCATAAAGCGGCCTAAGTCCAACGTACCATCATAGGGCACGTAGGTTGGGATACCATCAAAGAAGATAGGTACTTGGCGGCTATCGAAACCACGCACATTCACCTGTGTTTCGTTACGGTTACCTGATTTTTGAATAGAGACCCCTGGCATGGTGCTCAATGCTTGCGCTACGTTGGTTTTATTCAATTGCTTCATTTGTTCTTCAGTGATGACATTGGCATCCGCTGCAAGTGGCGTACTCCAAACAGACATCACGTCAGTATTTTTCTCTGCTTTAGGGTCAGATGCAGCGTGCCCTTGTGCTGCGAATAAAGCCATCCCAACTAAATAGGTTATTTGTTTTATTTTCATTATGTCTTTCCAGTTTCATTAATTACGATATGTTATTTTTTATATAACGATGTGCGTCATTAGCCATAAGTCAGTACAGCCTATGGGGGTAGGCTGTTTTAGCGAATGGTTTTTTTAACGCAGACTTCTTAGGTTACTGCTTAAAAATCTTCACTTTTATATCTCGAGGTGCCGCATAATATGGTGCGGAAGTCACCAACAATGGCACGCCTGTTTGGGCGAATTCTTCAATGGTTTTTAAATTGATTCCACCCGCTAAAGACAACTGACAAGGCCGATTCTGCGCGTTAGCCAGCTGCTGTAATTGCTGAATTTGGTTTGTTGGCAATTTATCGAGCTGCACAATATCTGCTTGCGCTTTGATGGCAAGTTCAGCTTGTTGATAATCGTCGGCTTCCACAATGATTAACTTTTCGGGTGCATTTTGGCGTAAAGCTTGCACATGCGCATTCCAATCATCTGGATTTTCAAGGCACTGGCGATGGTTAGTAAACAGCAAAATACTTTCTGCGCTGCCTGTTCGGTGAATAATGGCGCCTCCTGCCAAAATCGCAGTTAAGGCAAGAGGCTTAGTGTTTGGAATGGTTTTTCGCGTACAAGCGAGTTGCCCATTAGGTTGATACTGGCGCAAAATAGAGACCATTTGCTGGGTGTAGTGGCTAACACCCCCGCACCATTCAAGGACGTTTTGCACCGCTTTCCAGCCTTGATGTAACGCTTCAATCGGCCCTGTGGCACGAACTAAAATACTTTGCGGTTCGACAATCTGCCCATCATGAAAATGGCATTCACAGGTAATCCCTAGCTTTTCTAGCATGCGTTTTGCAATGTGAATACCACTGACGCAGCCCCCTTGCTTGGAGGCAAATGTCATTACGCCAAGTTGTGAGTGCAGCCCCAAGGCGCGAGTGGTTAAGTCTCCATATTGAATATCGTCTAACAGCAGCTGGTCAATTAATGCATCAGGTAGATAAATCATAATGTCAGTTCCGATTCATCCACAACATCCCACGAGACCATCGCCCAGTCCCTTGATGGATAAGATATTTTCTTACCTGATGCTGTTTGAACATCGTAATAGTGGCGAAGAATATCCGTTTCTTCTGGCGTGATATTTTTGAGTGACCAATTGACACTATCTACAAAGGCTTCAAAGTTATCAAAGCCGCCTTTATTTGGGCTCTTAATGAAATCGACACGGGCATTGATACCCATTTGATGCAGGATGTTCACCGCATAAATATAGGTTGGCAAACGAATTACTTCACGGCCAATTTCACGGATAATATTTTCATCAATAAAGGTTGGGTTGATGGTATGCGTGGTGTAAACGCGCAGTTTTGTCTGGCGATTTAGCTTAAGTAGTGCCGCTTTTAAATCATCGACTAACGTTGAGCGGGAAGCGACGGATATATCCACTTTAGGCAGGGTTGCCCAACTGTCTTCCCAGGCAAGTTGCTCAAAGTGGGCATTGGGAATACCAAGTTCTTTAGCGCGAAGCCGTGCCATCTCTAGCATGCCACCGCTGTAATCAATACCAATAACCTCTTTAAATTCATTGGCAAGGCACAGGCTAATCGAACCTGGGCCACAGCCCACATCTAGCAAAGTGTGTGCGCCCGTAAAATCCATCAGTTCACGAAAGCGTACTAAATAGGGGTCATTAGGATTTGCACAATTTTGTGCCATTTGCTGGGCTTTTTTATCCCAATGTTCGGGTTCTTTGCGGGTTCTATGCGCTTGCTGCATATGCTCTTGGTACATTTTAGAAAAATCAATTTGGTTGATTAACATGATCCCTGACCTTAATAAGAAAACGTTGATGGAAGCTGGAAGTGAGCTTGAATACTGCGCTCATCCACATTATAAAGTGCTGCCAAGTTAGTAAGTGTTAACATACTTTTTGATAAGCCTTGTCGCGCTTTTTGTTGTTTGTCTAGCAAAATGACGTTGTCAGCGATGGCGGCGGCGTGTTGTGGGTGGTGGGTCGACATCAACACGGTCATGCCATGGGCTTTCAATTTCTCAATTTGCTCAAGTAGGCGAATTTGGTTACCAAAATCGAGGCTAGCGGCAGGTTCATCCATAATCAGTAGCAAGGGTTTTTGTATTAACGCGCGGGCGATTAAGACTAATTGTTTTTCGCCGCCACTGAGTGTGCTGTAAAGGCGAGTCGCAAGGTGAGGGATGTTCAGCCGTTCGAGTTGTTGAAGAGCTTGGTTTTTTTCGCTATCACCAGGGACAGAAAATAAAGAAATATGAGGGGTTAAGCCCATCATAACCATATCTAATACAGTAAAGGTAAAAGGCGTATCGTGGGCTTGTGGTACGTAAGCAATCACTCTTGCGATGTCCCGCTGTTTTAGCGTTTTTATGGACTGATTATTGAGCGAAATTTCGCCATGGATTGCGGGTAGCAAACCTAATAACGTTTTCATTAAGGTGGTTTTGCCGCAACCATTTGCACCCAGCAGGCAAGTAATTTCCTTTTCAGGTAAGGAAAGATTGATGCCATCAATGATTGTGGTGTTGTGGTAGCCAATGGCAACGTTATTAAGGGTCATTATCGTCATTTGACCCGCCTTGTTTGCAATAAAATAGCCAAAAAGAACGGTGCACCGACCGCAGAGGTGAGGATCCCCAACGGTAGTTCAATGGCGGCAATTGTACGAGCGAGGGTATCCGTGATCAGCAGCATAATTGCTCCAATCGCCAGTGATGCAGGGAGCTGGTAACGAAAGTTAGCGCCCACTATCATCCGAGTGATATGGGGGACAATCAACCCTATCCAACCAATAATCCCCGCAATGGATACCGCACTCGCCGTGAGTAACGTGGCGCAGACGATAAAGATAGCGCGCATTAAACTCACATTAATACCAAGGCTTTTGGCTTCTTCATCCGATAAGCTCAGCAAATTCATTCGCCATCGTAATAATAGCAGGGGAATGATGCCGATTATCATTAATGGCAAGACGGACAAAAGGTCTTCTTGCGTAATGGATGATAACCCGCCTAACAACCAAAATGTAATTGAAGGTAATTGGGTGTAAGGGTCTGCCAAAATTTTCATCAAAGAAATGGCAGAGCCACAAATGGCGCTGATGGCAACACCGACAAGGACTAACGATAAAATTGGATCATGTTGGCGTGCAAGACGCGCAATAAAACACACGACGGCCACGGTGATTAAGCCCCCAATAAAGGCGGCTAACTGAATATAAATCAATGATTGTCCAAAGAAAATACCGACAACAGCGCCAACGCCAGCACCTGCTGAAACCCCTAAAATATCGGGGGAAACCAGTGGGTTGCGAAACATACCTTGGTAAGCCGCACCTGCAATGGATAGTGCTCCGCCAATAATAATTGCAGCTAATGTGCGAGGGAAACGTATTTGCCAAAAAACGGTTTCATTACGTGGGTCACTAACATCAACTTGAGAGGAAAATAAACTGGCAAATAGGCGGTACAGTTCATCGAGGGTAAGTGAATACTTACCACTCGTTAAAGCAATCACTAAGCTAACGAATAAAATGAGAATTAATAATAAGGGTTTAACCCCTTTGTACGTCATTCCACTCATGATTTTTCCATCAGTAAATCAACCTGCTCAGAGGTTAATGGTGAATGATAGAAAAGGTCAAAGAATTCAGCGATATCTTGCTTTATCGTCGCGGCAATATGGCCATCAAAGTGGCTTTGTAAACGGCGCATGCCAAGAAGGCGGTTAACGCCAGGAGGGCCATCTAACCAGCCAAATGGCATGCCCGTAAAGACAAGCAATTGCTGATTGGCGATAGCATCTAGCCCTTTCCACAGTGGTGAGGACGTCATAAATTCAATGGCTTCATCATATTGCGTTATAATAATATCAGGGTTCCATTGATAAAGTTGCTCCATGGAAATGGAGGTGAGCCCGCGAAAATTAGGGATATCTACGACGTTACGCAAACCGAGCATTTCTATGGCTTCGGTATGAATCGAGCCTTTAGCGCCTGTTTCTAGCCCTTTTGCCCCACGAGCAAGGTAAAAACTTAATGGTTTTTGTTGGGGTTTATTAGCAAAGGCAACCGCATCATCCAGATAACGCTGGGCGAGTTGGCTGAGTTTTTGTGCTTGAGGTTCAACACCGAGAGTTTCACCAAGCTGAGTGAGTTGTTGGGGGGAGTCTTTTAATCCACCGGCAATCAATAAATAGGGAATATTGGTCTGTTTCGCCACTTTCTCTGCTTGTGAGCGATAAGTATCATCAATATTGCCAGTGTCTATAATTAAGTCAGGGTTATAGGATAAAAGTTGTTCTAATGATAGCGTACTGCCTCGACCCGCTAAGCGGCCGTAAACGGGAAAATTGCGCCATTGTTGTGCGAAAAGCCCAGTATGGCCTTTGTTTAGTGAAATCGAAGCAAACCCCACCATTTTTTCTGGGGCAAGAGCAAACATCAGTAAATCAGAGGGTGGTCCCGAGCTGATAACGCGCTGAATATGGCTTGCAAGAGGAAGTTCGCCAAAGAGTGCTTCTTCGACAAAGCGCTGGCCTTTAGCGAAACTAGGCAAACTGTAGAAAGCCGCAAGTAAGGCACTGGATTGAAGAAATTGTCTACGATTGATTGCCATAATAAATATGAACACACCCGTTATGATAATAGTTATATAGCGCGAAAATTAGCGGAGTCATAGTAGAGAGTCAACCTGAAAAGTCGAGTTGTTAGAAAAACTCGACATTTGTGTGATGTAAATCAGTAACAAACATTGCTATCAATAAAAAGATAGCTGAACATAGAGAACGTTAATTTAATGAATATCACTTTGGACTTATGAAGAAGAAAAGACCCTCACTGCAGGATGTAGCAGATCAAGTCGGCATCACGAAAATGACGGTGAGCCGTTTTTTACGTAATCCAGAGCAAGTTTCAGAGCCTTTGCGCGAGAAAATTGCCGAAGCGCTCGAAAGTTTGGGCTATATTCCCAATAAAGCCCCTGATATTTTGTCAAATTCAACTAGCCACGCGATTGGTGTTTTGCTTCCTTCATTAACTAACCAAGTCTTTGCGGAAGTGATCCGAGGGATAGAAGCGGTCACTGATTGTCATGGCTATCAAACCATGTTAGCTCACTACGGTTATTTACCTGAAAAAGAAGAAGAAAGGCTAACTTCATTACTCTCTTATAACATTGATGGCGTGATTTTGGCTGAGAGGACGCACACTGAGCGCACCTTACGTATGCTAAAAACTGCAGGCATCCCTGTTGTTGAGATTATGGACAGTGTTTCACCTTGCTTAGATGTTGCCGTGGGGATTGATAACTTTGAAGCTTCTCGCCAAATGACACATGCGATGATAGAACGAGGTTGTTGCAAAGTGGTGTATATCGGGGCGAGGCATGATGAGCGAACGTTTATCCGCTTAAAAGGCTACGAGCAAGCCATGTTAGATGCCCATTTAGAGTTCCGTAATGTGATGACACAGGAGAGCTCATCTTATTCGCTAGGGGCGAAGTTATTGCATGATTGTTTAGAGAAGTACCCCGATACAGATGGGTTGTTTTGTACCAATGATGACTTGGCGATAGGGGCGATATTTGAATGCCAGCGGTTGGGGATTCATATTCCGCAAGACTTAGCTATTTCAGGTTTCCATGGGCACGATGTGGGTCAAGTGATGACACCGAAATTGGCCAGTATCCTTACGCCAAGAGATCAAATGGGGCGCAAGGCGGCAGAAGTGCTCCTAGCCCGCATGTCAGGTAAGAAGCTTACGGAGACGCACTTTGATGTGGGGTTTTCTGTCCTTACCGGCGAAAGCATCTAATTATTCCTCGTCATACTTCGCGCTGTCGCGTTGTTGCCTGCACTCGCCAACCCTAGTCACATACTTATGTATGCTCCCAGGCTTGGCTTGTTTGCCGCCTAGCGACAACACGAATTATTTAGAGGAATGTTTGAAGGGGAATGCTTGAAGAGAAAGAATAAATTTTAAATATACTTTTTGTTTTTTTATTTACGAGTTTTGCTTTGTTCTTCACCTGCCTTTTCTGATTACAGATTGAGAGTGGTATCACAGATCTGTTCTCTTATTCGCCAATTTGATTGCAATAAATCCGTACTGATAATAATGTTACCCGTAACAACGTTACCGGTAACATATTACTGGATGATGAAAAGAATAGAACAACAATAAAGCCTAAGGAGTTTCCTATGAGTGATACCCAAAAACAAAACTACACATTTGTCCTAATGGGGGTATCGGGTAGCGGTAAATCTGCTGTAGCAAGCGGTGTTGCTCAGCAATTGCAAGCGGCCTTCCTTGACGGTGACTTTCTGCACCCTAAATCAAATATTTTAAAAATGGCATCAGGGCATGCTCTAAATGATGAAGATCGTCAGCCTTGGTTGGTGTCGCTGAACCAAGCCATTTTTGCTATGCAAAGAACGAATGAGATTTCGTTAGTGGTATGTTCTGCACTGAAGAAAGCCTATCGTGATATTTTAAGAGAGGGTAATAAGAACTTATTTTTTATCTATTTAAAAGGCGATGCTAGCGTTATTGAAGAACGACTCAAAGCGCGTAAAGGGCATTTTTTCAAGCCAGAAATGCTCAAAACGCAATTTGCTACTTTAGAAGAGCCAAATGAAGCAGAAACTGATGTGCATGCGGTTGATATTCGCCAGCCTCTTGAAGACGTCATCGGTAATACCTGCTCAACGATTACACAGGTTGTCGCAGGAGATAAAGTATGAATACCGTTGAAACGCTCAGTACGCTCACGTTGGTACTCACCGCAGTGGGCTCTGTTGTTCTGCTGCTATTTCTAGTGATGTACGCACGCTTGCATGCTTTCGTCGCGTTGATGATTGTTTCCATAGGTGCAGGACTATTTTCAGGGATGCCTGTGCAGCAAATCACGGAAACCATGCAAAAAGGGATGGCGGGAACATTGGGGTTCTTGGCAATTGTGGTCGCACTCGGTGCGATGTTCGGTAAGATTTTGCATGAAACAGGCGCATTAGACCAGATAGCGAATAAGCTACTTAACTTGTTTGGTGAGAAGAATGCCCATTATGCAGTGGGTGTTGCTGGGCTAATTTGTGCACTGCCTCTTTTCTTTGACGTGGCTATTGTTTTGTTAATCGGTGTGGTGTTTGCCGTCGCAAATCGTACTGGTCATAATGTTGTTCGCCTTGCTATCCCATTATTTGCTGGGGTTGCAGCCGCAGCGGCCTTCTTATTACCTGGGCCAACACCGATGTTGGTTGCATCGCAAATGGGTGCTGACTATGGCTGGATGATTTTAATCGGCTTGTGTGCAGCTATCCCTGGCATGATTTTAGCCGGACCTTTGTATGGCAAGTTTATCAGTAACTATGTTCATATTGATATCCCAGCAGATTATCAAGCACCAAAAACTGAACATAGTAAAATGCCAAGTTTTGGATTCAGCCTGTGCTTAGTATTATTCCCATTGGTATTAGTGGGTTTAAAAACAATCGGAACGCATTTAGTTGAAAAAGGTTCCACACTAGAGCATTGGTTAGAATTTATCGGCCATCCTTTTACCGCATTACTATTAGCCTGCTTGCTAGCAATTTATGGTTTAGGTTTCCGTTATGGTATGGATAAAGAAAAAGTCATGGCGGTGTGTTCTGCGGCTATCCAACCTGCTGGGATTATCTTGCTTGTAACAGGTGCTGGTGGGGTATTTAAACAAATTTTGGTGGATTCTGGTGTTGGCCCTGCGCTAGGTGATTCTTTAATTGGTGCAGGTTTACCTATTGCTGTTGCGTGTTTCGTTCTCGCGGGAGCTGTTCGTGTTATCCAAGGTTCTGCAACAGTTGCCTGTTTAACCGCGGTAGGTTTAGTGCTACCAGTTATTAGTGAGCTTGGTTACTCAGGAGCACAGCTGGCTGCTTTAGCTGTCTGTATCTCTGGTGGTTCATTGATCTTAAGCCATGTGAATGACTCTGGTTTCTGGCTGTATGGCAAGTTTACTGGTGCGACAGAAGCACAAACCCTTAAAACTTGGACGGTGATGGAAACTATTTTAGGGACAATAGGGGCGATTGTTGGGATGATCTTCTTTGTCTTTTTATCATAGTAAATCGCTTTTTAAATAATAAAATTTTATATTCAAAATATCCCTCAATTGATGATTGAGGGATATTTTTTTTAGCTTCCTATTGAGATTTTTGGGATAACTATTTCATGACTACGGCGTGGGGAATTAGCGACTACCTGAATATTGACAGCATTGGGTGATAGGGCGATGTGCTGGGTAAACAATGGGGTAAGGCTTAAATCGTGGGTTGAAAAGAATATAATTGATTGCTCCAACTGTAATTCTTTTCTTAGCTGAGTTAAAAAATTTAGTGCATCATTTGATGCCATAAAGGATGTCGATTCATCTAAGAAAATAATGCTAGGTTTTTTTAACAAGGTAATCGCCAACATTAACTTCTGTTTTTCCCCTGTAGATGCTCTCACGTCACTAATTAAAGTATCCTCTAGCGTTTCTTTACTGATAGTGAGTTTTGGGCAACACAGTTGTGTGAGGCGAATAATGGTTTCATTATCAAAGACCCCATATAGATTAAAATTATCTCGAATGCTGCCATTAAAGAATATAGAGCTACCTGAGTGATAAGCGATTTTTTCTTGAAAAAATAAGCTAGAAATTTCATTGAGTTTGACATCATTGATGGTTATCTGCCCTGAATTATGGGCTAATGCGCCACAAAGGGCACTGATTAGCGTGGTCTTGCCTGAGCTGGATATCCCTGTAATACCAATAATATCACCGGATTGAGCGTCAATATCTAACGCATTGATCACTTTTTTGCCATCAAATTCAATAGAGATTTTCTGAGCTCTAAAGCTATCTACCGTATCAATATGTATACCATTTTCTTTAAAAGGATAATGGGTATTATCGACTAATTGAGAAACACTGGTTTGAATATGAAATAAATGTGTTTTCACTAAGAAGATGCGATTAATTGCGCTAGTAAGTGCCCCTGATAGTCTGCCGTTAATGATCATGACGGCGATAATAGATGAAAGACTGAGGTTTCCACCACCGATTGCTAAATAGCTAGCGACATACATGACAACCATGGATAAAAATGAATTCGTTTTGATGATTTCCATCCAATGGTGGTTTGCTTCATTTAATTTTAGTTTTATCTTCTCATCTTCATGTGTTTTTTGGTCAATATAGTGTTTAAAGTGAGTATCATTCAAAAATTTCAGTTCTTGTCTTTTTTGTTCTAAAGAATAATACAGTGCTGATTTTTCATAATTAAAACTGTTAGCTTGCAACATGTTTTGGTATGAACGAAAACGGATACTCAGACATAGGAACACAAAACCGGCATAGTAAGCGAGAAGTAGCACAGAGTAAAAACCCAGCATGCCACAGATACAAACGGTGAACAAAACCGCTAACCCAATATCATAGATGATTTGTGGTCGGGTTTCCCAAATTTGTAAAATCGACGCTTCGGCGGTTCTAACTTTAATTGAAGCACTTTTACAGTTGGTACATTTGAGTAAATTGACAAAGTAGCGATTAAAGATACCTATGTTACACTTTATTTTTTTGAGGTTTTTTTCATAAATAATGTGCTTAAGAAAAAACTCTAAACCAACAACAAAAATAAAGATAAAACTAATATACAGTAATGATGCAATAGATTCACTATAGACCAATCTTGAATTAAATAAATTGGAGTATAGCGGTAATAGTAAGGCAAAGACGACTAAAGGTAGCGTGAATAACGTTGATTTTGGTGTTAAGTTAATTAATGACTGAAAAATACTTTCTTTGCTTAGCTTTTTTGCACTAGAACGAAAGTAAAATAAATTTTTACTTTCTAGGAGTGAACTGGTTATTTTTGTATTTGTGGTTAAATTAATTAATGTTCCATCTTGGTTTCTAATGATGACATAATTACCATCGGTTATTTCCATAATAAATTCGGATGGCATTGTTATTTTATTACTATAGTCGATGCTAGTGTATTGATAGGTGAAAAATTCATTATCAATAAACTCGTTAATATTATTTAAAATGTATTTTTGGTCATGGGATTGGACTGATTGGCAAAAGGATTCACCCAATGAATTAAAATAGCTATAGATCGCATTGTGAAAATTAATTTCTTTCATCGTTGTTACTCTTAAAAAAGCATGTATTTAAACCAACAGTGTCCTTAATGGGTTTTTGGGCATCAATAATAATTTCTGGAATATTTCTCTTGAGTAAAACTGTGTTATATACAGTATAGGTCATTGCTGCATCTTGGGTTATATTATTCCCATAGCTACAATAAATTGCTAAAGATTTTACCTTTTTACTATCGATAACGTTTAATACTTCATTATTAAAGATCAATGATTGCATCATGCTACCCGCCATGATGTTATCTTCTTTGGCAACATAATTACTTTCAATGCCTTCTAACGTGGCTTTATTTTTATTTTTTCCCATTTCTAAGGCAGTAGATAATACATTTGCTAACAGTACAGACATTAACAAAACCATAACGGCAACAGAAGCCGATAACGCAGAAACAAAACCCAACATAGCATCACCAAACATTAAATGAAATATTGTCACCAATTAACGCAGTTAGGTAACTGAATACAGATATTTTTTTACTTGAGATATACACCATCACTGGCAACCCGTCGTGCTCTGATGAAAGGATCGTTTCCTGCTCTGGGGTAACTTGTACCGAATAAAAACGTTCTTGGCTCATCCTTTCTTTATCCGCAAAGGAGTCAGCACTGATTTTAGTCACCGTGCCGCGAATAATTTTTTTAAACCCTGGTGAGTTTACGACGATTTTTACTGGCAATTGCGGGGCGATAAAAGGGCGATATTTCGCTAATACTTTTGCCTCGATGACTCTTGAATCACGATGTTTTTTTAATACCATCACTAAGTTCGAAGCTTCAACATAGGAGCCTTTCTCGAGGTCTTTTTCAATATTTAAGACAACGCCATCCGTCGGGGCAAGAACACTGTTTGCCCTGATTTTGTTTCTTAGTAACTCCATTTGCCCATTGTTTTCTAGCATTTCTTTTTTTAGACGATTAAGCTGATCTTCATTATCTTGTATTTCACTAATTAATTTAGTGGTGTATTTTTTTTCAGATAATGACATTTCCCTGATAAGTCCTTGGGCATTTAATTCCCCTGTTGTAATCAGCGTTATTGTTCGGCTAATATCTGAATTGTTATTGAGTTTTTCTATCTCTGGAGCGCCTGCGGAAGCGAGCAAGTTTCCTTTTCTTTTTAATATCTTAATCTGATTTTGTAGTTCATTTAATTCTTTAATTTGTGAATCGTGTTTTGCACTTAGATTAAGAATTTCCATTCTCAATAACAAATATTCAGAAAGTTGTTTATAGGCGCTTAGGCTTTTGCTTTTTTCATTTTTGGCGATAGAAAAAAAATCAACTTCACTTTTAATTATGCCGTTAAGAATACTATTGAGTAATTTTTTGTTTTCCTCTAGGTCGCTAATTCTTTCATTTGCAAAATTCACTAAATGAGACAGTGTTTTCTCTTGATGAAAGGCATCTAAGTTGGTGTATGAAAATAGCACTTGGTCTTTTTCTACGGAGTCACCCGTTTTTATATTAAAGACATTAATGAAGCCCGATGCAGGACTAACGATGTCTAAACGGTTTGATACCCCAGAAATAATTCCTTCCCCAGGCGAGGCAATATCAATTTCTGCAAAGGTAATATAGGCGATAAATAAAGATGTTACACAAAGTAATACCTTAACCTTTTTCGGTACAAATCGAATTTTATCAATCAGGCGTTTCACTTTTAATTAATCTTCCTGTTAGCTGTAAGTATTCTATTTTATTCTTAATGTCTGAAATCATAAGTTCAGTTATTTTTCTTTCTATTGTTAACATGTCGAATAATGTATTAACCATTTCATAGAAAGAAGATTGAGAAATTTCATATTCACGTTTTTTACTTTTAATAATCGAATTCATTGTCTTAAGTTGTGCTTTTAGACTGGATAATTCGATATCATTTGAGGATGAAATAAGTTGTAAGTTTTTAATTCTTGCAATGATTTCTTTATGTTTATAATCTTTCCTATTTATTGCCGCATCATACACTTTAAGTTGAGCGATTTCAGACATTTTTTTATCTAAATCAAGAATGTTGAATTTAACTTCCAAGCCAATATAGGATTCATTATATGATTTTTGCTTATCAACATATCTTTCTTCTGCAATAACATGAACGTTGAATAATGAGTTTTGCTGGTAAGCACTTTCTTTCATGACGTTAGCTTGTGTACTGAGTATATTTAATTCGGTACTATTTTCGATGTTTTTATTATCAATCACTGTTGAGCTCAATTGCTTAATCAGTGTTTGAGGAATTAAAACTCCGTCTTTAGGGAAAAGAATGCCGGATGTTAGCTCAATATTAGATTTATACTGGTCAATCTCTGTTTTGATATTTTTTTGTTCGGTCTCTAGGCGCTGCATCAATAATGTCGCCTGCTCAACATCACTCATCTTTGCGATACCGCTTTGGTAGCGACGATTAATTAAGCTAAAAATATCTTGGGCATTATGATGTAAATCAGACGTGGTTTTTGTTAGCTCATTAAGAAAATGAATACCGATTAGATTGTTAGTGATAGAGGCATATAGATCTTCTTTTTCTTTTGCTAATAAAAGTTTTGCGGCGCTTATCTTTAAGTTTTTTTCGTTAAATCTATGGTGTAGTGCGCTGTCGTACACTAAAGAAGTTGCAGTTAGTTGGCTATTGGCCGTGTTATCGTGCTTTTTTACTTTTGTTGTTGCTGTCAATTTGGGTGCATAAAAATATTCAGTTTGTTTTGCGCGATATGTTTCCGCCTCAAGTTCTAATTTTTTAATTTGAATAGGGGTTGAGTTATCTAATATGCGTGCAATAAACGAGTCAAAATGTTCTTTTCTACTTTCCGCAAATGAGAAGTTGCTTGTTATTAGGGCGATAGTTAGCCCTGTTATGATATTTTTGATATACATAAATTAGTCCATTGATAATAGCGTGAGTAGTTTTTTTCGATTTTCTAATGACTTTTCTTGTAACCAATGTGTTGTTTGGCTAATTTCAAGGATGCCGTCTGCAAGTTTTTTACTGTCATCAGCTCGATGCTGTTGTTCTGCTAATAAGTAAGCTTCTAACTTTAATTTCCAATCATCATTTTCCGTTTTCGCAGATTTTAAAAAGTGAAGTTGCTCTTGGGCTACAGACGATAGGATTGACAGGCTACTCGAAATTTCTTTCGTTAGATCATTTCCTTCTGGTATCGAAATTAATTTATTTGCCGTACTAATATTAATTTCTTGCAGTGAAGCAAGAGCTTGTTGAATATGATTGAGTTCATTCGAGTATTTTCCAGTCGTAGACGGTTTTTTCTCAGATTTAATTTCTTTTTTATAAAAGAAATTAAAAAAGTTAAGGCTGACCAATAATAAAACGGAGATGGATACCCCAAGAATCGAAGTTAAGAATGCGAAGGACATCGAATTCAGCGCCATCGAAATGGATGAAATCATCGCGCCCATTTTTTCAGATACATCACCATCTCCAGATAGTGAAGCAGAAATCGCAGTGATCATTCCCGTTAAACCAATAAAGGTCCCGATTAAGCCTAATGAAACGGTGACGGAGGCCGAAAGTTTGGTTTGGTTAGAAAGAAACACATAATGCCCCTGTGTATTTTGCTTAAATACCTTATGGCATAGAAAAATCACTAAGGGGTAAATATAAATGCCAATCATGGCATAGCTAATTTCAGGTGCGAGTTCAATACATTGCAGAACCATTTCCCCAATACCTTGAAAAAGAAAACAAGCAAGAAATGTGACTGCGTAAAAAAATAATCCAATATAATACATTTATTTATAATCCCAATAGATACATGAATTCCACTCTGGGCAATATTCATCATTTCCTTGTTGTAGGACGACTTCTTTATTGCTACCAATCTTTTTAACTAACGATGACATATACAGAAGGTTATATGCGTTTTTTTCTTGGCTATTCTTAATTATATTATTGACATAGCCATTGAATATTATTTTTTCTCCGCGACTCTGATTGAATTCATTTTTAAGTAACGTGATCTCATCAACAGAGAGACTTATTCCACCTTTGAAATAAATAACTTTTTTTTGCATGTCAATTTTGACGCTTTCAAAGTTTAGATAGCCATAATTAATATAGGTACTTGCTGTTTTTAGTGCGCTAAAAATAAAAACCATAGAGACTAAAATTATGATACATAATGTTCCACTTAGCCCATCGACCATGGGGGCAAGTTCTTCGTCTGAGTTATCATCCTCTTGTTCTTCCATTTATACTATTACCTCATTTTTATAAAATAGCCGCTATCTTTAATAATGTTTTTTAATTTAAGGTAGCGATATTAAGCGTAATTTAGGCTTTAAGTATAAGTATTATTTTTTCAGGGCTCACTGGAGTATTGGCTCAAAATTAATGAAAGAAAGCTCATTGTATAGAGTTGGCATATTATTTTTTTGGGCGTGAATATATTGTAGAGGTAGAAAATATTTATACCTTTATATTTAAATTGAATCTTTCAAATAACACAATAAAGAAATGACAAAATGACGAAGATAACCGAATCAAATGACATAATTATCAAAAGCTTTAAAGTTCAGGGATTAGATTTAATCATCACAACACCGAATGGAATGGTGGAAAAAATTGCCAATGGACTTTCCGATATTATTTTAGGAAATATCACCTTATCCACAGAAAAGGGTGTGAAATTATCACAAGATGAAGTGTTGTCCTCCATCACGATGAATCTAGGTGCTGATGCGGTCTATATCAAAGAGCAATTCACCAGTGAGATGGTAAATGTCTCTGATCATCAGAAAATTAATGATGAGGAAGAAAATGAAGCTGAGAAAACATTTGGTGAACAACTTTCTGAATTAAATCAAAAAAATAAAGAGCTAGCTCAGATTATTCTTGAATTGGAATCGACGAATGAGGAAAAAGAGCAGCAGTTAAGCTCTTCCATGACAAAGCTAAATCAGGTAAAGAACCAAGCCAATCAAAAAAATAAAACTGAAAATGTAGTACCAAAAAATGACAAGGTATCAACAGTTTTACCGCAGCCACCAGTAAAACCAGTGAGCTCATCATCGTCGAGCCCCTCCGCAGAAAAACCCAAAGAAGCCCCGGTTATCATTCCTCCCAAAAGCAAACTATACCTTCAAGGTTCACTGAAGGAAGACGCTGATTCAGGGAAAACCGGTGATCAAATTACTAATATTAATAAGCCTATTTTTACAGGGAAAGTCTCTCTTGATGCTACAGCGCATTTGGTGATCAATGGTAATAAATATCCGATTACGGCGGATAAAGACGGAAATTGGTCGTTGGAAATTTCAACACCGCTTAAAGATGGCGATTATGATTACCAAATTGTTGCTTCGCGAGGTAATGGGGACTCCATCACGGTTGACGGAAAAATAACCATCGATACCCATTTAGAAACCTTGTCCGTTGAGCTTGATAGCCACTCGGACAGTGGTGATAAGGGCGATAACCTTACCAATCAATCCCGACCGATGTTCTCAGGTAAAGCAGAAGTCGGCAGCAAAGTCACGCTGACTATAGGCAAGCAAACTATTTCCACCTTGGCAGATAAGGACGGTAATTGGCAAGTCACAGCCAAAGATCCTTTACCTGAGGGGCTATCAAGCTATGAAGTTACCGCACTAGATACGGCAGGAAATAACAAAACCGTGAAGGGATCAGTGACGGTTAAAACCTCAGTACCTGATGCCACGGCGAAGCTGGACGGCAAAGATAATTTTATTACTCAGGATACCACCCCGACCCTATCCGGTAAGACAGACCCCTACGCCGACGTTATCGTTAAAATTGGTGACCAACAGCAAACAGCAAAAGCGGATAAAGAGGGTAATTGGAGTGTCATATTCGATAAGCCATTCAAAGATGACCATTATGGACTCACCGTTACCACAACGGATGCGGCGGGTAACCAAGGCTCGTTTGTAAAAGAAATACAAATTGATACGGTTCCTCCTTCAAGCCTATCGTGGATTTCGAGTGATCATGATTCAGGGACAAAAGGGGATCATATTACGCAGAATAATCAGCCTTTTTTAACTGGGCTGACTAAACCTTATGCGGTCGTTACACTGAGTTTGATGGGGGGAGAACAGACGGTCATCGCTGATGCTTCAGGCAAATGGCAAGTGAAACCAACCAAAGCGTTACCTGATGACCGTTATGAATACACGATTACGGTAAAAGACCCCGCAGGTAATGAGTCAACAACACCGAATTATTTTATTGTTGATAGCAAATTGGATAATTTATCCGTTGAACTCAGTTCACATTCCAACAGTGGTGATAAGACAGACAATCTCACTAATCAATCCCGACCGACGTTCTCAGGTAAAGCAGAAGTCGGCAGCAAAGTCACGCTGACTATAGGTAACCAAACCTTATCTACGGTAGCAGATAAAGACGGGAACTGGCAGGTGACGGTAAAGGATGCGCTACCAGAAGGAACGTCAACCTACCAAGTCATTGCAGAAGATGCAGCAGGGAACAGCAAAACGGTGACGGAGTCGGTGACGATTAAAACCTCGGTGCCCGATGCTACGGCGAAGTTGGACGGTAAAGATAAGTTTATCACCAATGACACCACTCCGACCCTGTCAGGTAAGACAGACCCCTACGCTGACGTTCTCGTTAAAATTGGTGACCAACAGCAAACAGCAAAAGCGGATAAAGAGGGTAATTGGAGTGTCACATTCGATAAGCCATTCAAAGATGACCATTATGGACTCACCGTTACCACAACGGATGCGGCGGGTAACCAAGGCTCGTTTGTAATAGGTAACCAAACCTTATCTACGGTAGCAGATAAAGACGGGAACTGGCAGGTGACGGTAAAGGATGCGCTACCAGAAGGAACGTCAACCTACCAAGTCATTGCAGAAGATGCAGCTGGGAACAGCAAAACGGTGACGGAGTCGGTGACGGTTAAAACCTCGGAGCCCGATGCTACGGCGAAGTTGGACGGTAAAGATAAGTTTATCACCAATGATGCCACCCCGACCCTGTCAGGTAAGACAGACCCCTACGCCGACGTTATCGTTAAAATTGGTGACCAACAGCAAACAGCAAAAGCGGATAAAGAGGGTAATTGGAGTGTCACATTCGATAAGCCATTCATAGATGACCATTATGGGCTCACCGTCACCACAACGGATGCGGCGGGTAACCAAGGAATATTCACCGAAAGCTTCTTGATTGATACAGTAAAGCCCTCCGCAGAGGCAGCTATGAGACCTAGTCATGACTCAGGTGTAGTGGGGGATAATATTACGAATGAATCGCGACCATTTATCTGTGGAACAACAAAGCCATATGCAAAAGTGACGGTTTCTTTTCCAAGTTATGCTGGCGGCGAGATGGTAAGATTTGCCGATAAAAATGGGTATTGGGAAGTTCGGCCTACGGCTCCACAATCTGATAAGATTATCAATTATACTGTGAAAGTAACAGACTTAGCAGGTAATACGTCATCGTATCAAGGTAAGTTTGAGATTGATTCAAAAATGGAACTCACCTCGGAATTAAACCTTGCAAGCCAAAGTGATACGGTAAAGGATGGGGTAACCACCCATTTAATCCGCCCTCAAATTAGTGGAACATCAGACCCTGGGGCTAAAATCACAGGGCAGTTTAAAGGAACCACAAAAACTGTATATGCTGACGAAAACGGAGAGTGGTCGTTAACCTTTGATATTGATGCGGATGCAGGGCCAAATAATGAATATACTATTAGCGCTGTTGATGGTGCCGGTAATAATAAGACGTTAACACAGAGTTTTGTTTTTGAACCAATTCTTGTGGAAAATGAAAAAAAACCAGACCTTATAGTAGCATTAGACAAGGATAGCGATAGTGGTGTAGTGGGCGACTATATCACCAATATTGTGAAGCCTAAATTGGAAGGAATAGCAACGAAGGATGCAAGCATTGTTGTTACCATCAATAATGAAACATATCAGACTACAGCGGATAGTGTGACAGGAAAATGGGAAATTATCACATCATCACTACCTGAAGGAAATAATAGTTATACAGTAACGGCGACACACCCTGACTTTAGTAAGCCAACCGAAGTAACTGGACTGGTCTTTATTGATTCTACTTCCCCTATCTCCACCATTCAATTAACCGATGACACTGATTCTGGCATAAAAGGAGATTTTATTACCAATAACCGTAGACCAGTGTTTACAGGGAAAGGCGAGCCTAATTGTGAGGTTATTTTAACCGTTTCTAACCAAGTTATTTCAACAAAAACGGATAAAAATGGTCATTGGTCATTAACATTGGATAGCGATTTACCAGAACACTTTTCGGGGAAGTTTAATGTGTCGCTGGAAGATGCCGCAGGTAATCTTTTTGAGCAAGATGGCATGTTAATTGTTGATAATACCAAACCTGTCATCTCTAATATTGGGTTGAAATCTCCATATAATAAAGATTGGTCTGACGGCTCTCTTGCGACGAATGATTTGACCCCAGCTTTTTCGGGTAAGGTGTCGCCAGGCTCAAGCTTGGAGTTTTCACTTACGATACGATTTAGCGGTCAGATACATAAGCATACGTTCAAAATTACCGATATTGATGAAAATGGCAATTGGACGTTTACCTTGCCAAGCGGAATGATGCAAGAAAAAACGACTGCTTATTATCACATTCTCGATATGGAGTTTAAAGCTACATCCCCATCCGGTATTGAGACAACTGAAAAATACCACACACAAGGTGTGAGGATCCGTGACTCAAACCTGATTATCACAGGGGGGGTTGCAGCAGAGTCAAGTTCGACGGGTATGGACGACCCTCACTTAAGCTTTTCTCGCAACCCGACATTGCAGGGGACCTTGACTCATACTTGGGATAGGGATCAGTTAACAGGGCATCTTTATATTGGTAATAAAAAATACCCAATATCATTTATGTCTAATAGTACTAAATGGTCGGTTGTACTACCGCCTGACACACAGTTACCACAAGGTGAAAATAACTACCATATTGTTATTACTGATTTATATGGTACTAAACACGAATACTCATCTTTTATTACTGTTTCAGATTTTAAATATTGGTTAGACAATGATTCTGGGTTCACCGGTGATCATGTGACTAATGATGTTAAGCCTGTATATAAAGGTGTTGCAGAGCACGGCGCAAAACTATCCGTAATAGTCGATGGCGTATTACATTCAATCGATATTGATAATAATGGGAAATGGAGTTTTGAAGTCCCAATAAAAGGGGACGGGGATTATCAAATTGAATTTATTTATGCGAATAATGGCTTAACCGTAGTGAAAAATACGCTTACTATTGATACGCTCGCCCCTGAATTTATTGATGGTAGTGTTTATTCTGGCAATGCCCACCCTGGGACTTTAGTGGCGAATAGTAATAAATTTCATATTTTCTTAAATTACAAAACGCCAGTTGATTATTATATTATTGAAATTGATGGTCAAAAAGTGACACATGATAGGGTGGAAAAACCCTTTGATGGAAACAGTACGCAAGTTGGTGGGATATTGACCCTACCTAATGGTGTACATCATGGTAAAGTCATTGCTTATGATAAAGCGGGTAATAAGTTGGAACATGACTTTATCGTGCCTGTGTTAGCGGGGGATCAAGGTAGCTATCCCCCTAAAATTTCAGTAGGTTTACATGAAAAGCTGCTAGTATCTGAATCAGATAAACATGTGGCATTTAATGATAATACATTGAAATTAATCGGTACTACGACACCGGGTAGTAATATCGAAGTCATGGATGCACAAAATAATTTATTAGGAACAGCGACGGCGAATAATGCGGGTGTATGGGAGCTACAGCTACCTGAGCACCTTATCCCTGTAGGGATCCAACATGATGATAGTATTCAGTTGGTCGTTAATGTAAAAGATCTACTCGATCGCGAAAGTCAATTAAACTTTAATCTTACTTATGATAATCAACCGCCTGAAATTACAGGTGATGTTGATGATGTTCTATTGAAAGATATACAGCAAATTAATGTCAATACTCCTAGCTTTAGTGGTAAAACGGAGGCTTATGCTGAAGTCACTTTGCAGATAGCCAATGAAAGTTATTCAACGGCTGCTGATGAACATGGTGTTTGGAATATTACCATACCTGAAAACAACGCTCTTAACGAGGGATCTCACTCCTATACGATAAGTGCAACAGATACCCTTGGGTTATCCAGTACTCAAAATGTGATCAGAGATTTGATTGTTAAGACAACACCGACTTTGTCTGGTTACCTAAATGAAGATAGTGATTCTGGTGAATTAGGCGATTTTATCACTCATTTCAATAAGCCCGTATTTAAAGGGATCACAGAACCTAATGCATCAATTCGTTTAGTTTTCGACAATAAAATTGCAGATGCTTATACAACCGTTGCGGATGCAAATGGGCATTGGAATATTCCTGTTAGTAAAGAATTTAATGATGGCACATATAAATATGTCATTAGTGTCAGTGATCCTGCACAAGGGATTGATGGAAAGATTGAAGGGGAATTGGTGATCGATACTGTCGCTCCGAATAGCCTTACTGGTGGAATATGGAATACAACCAGTGGGGTGCTAGAAGAGTCTGCAATGGCCAACACCTCAAGGCCTATTTTCAAAGGTACCAGTGAGCCATTAACATTTATTCATATCAACATTGGCAGAAATATGTATGAGGGTATTCTTGTTGATGAAAATGGGAATTGGGAATTTGTTATTCCAGAAGAATTATCACTACAAGATGGTGAACACGATTATCAAATTATAGTGGAAGATGTGGCAGGGAACCTTCAATTGAATTCCCCAATTATTGGTAAGATCACGGTCGATACTACTCCCCCCAATCTGTTGAATCATCAATTGGATAGTTCATCTGATTCTGGTGTATCCAAAGATGCAATCACTAACATTAATACTCCAACCCTAACAGGGACTACAGAAGCGGGTGCGAAGGTAATTTTAAGTATTAATAACGAAGGTTATGACGTAATTGCGGATGATAAGGGGGAGTGGTCTATCCTAATTGACAATCCACTCCCCGATGGCTCTTACCATTATCATGTTTTTGCACAGGACAGTATTGGAAATAAAACACCACAACAAACTGGGAAAATTACCATAGATACTCAGGCTCCAGATACGCTTATCGCTGGCGTGAAGGGGAAACTCGTTGACACAGTTGAGCAAGATATACTCACAAATGTGAAAACGCCAACGTTCAGTGGCACCAGTGAAGCTTTTGCTTTAATTACGATTAAGATTAAGGATAGCAGCTCCTCTGAGCACGCAACTAAAATCGTCACGGCAGACGATCAGGGGCACTGGAAATGGACGGTAGACGCTTCAGAGGCACTAACACAAGATGGGACATATACTTACCATATTACCGCAGCGGACGCAGCGGGTAACATCAGTGCCGTTGATGCCTCGGGGAAAATTACCATAGATACAACTCCCCCTCAACTTGTCGATACTCAAGTTAACATACAAGATAATAATCATAATAATAAGGTTACGCTCAATTTTTCGGGAATGGCAGAATCTAACTCATCAATAAAGATCACAATTAATGACCAAGACGTAACGTCTAAGGCTATTAATGTAGACTCTCAGGGGAAATGGTCATTTAAATCTGACGATTATGAAAAACTGAATGTTTATCAATATAAGATAGATGTTATGGATACCGCTGGAAATATTCATTCGGCGGGGGGGGAAATTTCGGCTAGTGAGCAGATAATTTTACCTGTTCAAGGTAGTTCAAGAATGATGCCAGATACTTTGATACATGAAGTAAATAATATGGTGATTGAGGATGAAACTTATTTCTAGGAGTACTTTAAGTGGGTATGGATGGAATTTAAGTATTGAATAAACATGATAGACTCACTGTAACCTAACTCTCTAACAATCATAGCTTTTGTAACTCAGGGCTATGATTGTTGAGAAATTCAATCAACAGTATGAGTGTTATTCTCACTTTAAATAGGGTGGAAGCCAGTCTCTATATTATGGAAATTTTTAAATGTGAGCAAAAAATAAGGGACATCATCATAACCGACTTCTTGTGCGATACGCGTCATTGGTAAATTATTGGTTTTAGATAACATCATGGCTTTATTCATTCGTGACATTAAACTTATTTTTGAAAAACTGGTTTGCTCTCGAGCAAGATGACGCTTTAAGGTTGAGGTACTCATATGCAGTTTTTTTGCGATAACATCTAAAGTGCAACACTGTTTTCCTGCATTATGGAAAATCAAATCATAGACTTTATCTTTTATGGAGCGATGAATTGATGCATGGAGTATTGGAATAAAATCGTCCATCAAGAGAAAAAATGAAAGAATGAAATTTAAATAGATATTGACCTTATGAGTCGCTATAGATGCCGATATTTCTTTTCTAGCAGAAATAAATACATTCTCGATAATCGGATTTTCATGTAAATCAATGCAACAGACTCTAGCTGTTGGTTTTGTTTTTCCATAAATCAATAGTGCAGCATGTTGCTGGTAAAAATATTTCAGCATTTCATCGGTGATTGGAATAACCTCAACAATAGGGGCATGATGTCTATCATTATTAATTATTTCAACGAGTTTACCTTTCGGGAGATAACAAATATTTGAAGTTGTAAATGTTTGCCATTCCCCATCTTCTAAACGTATTCCAATATCAGTTTCACAAGTTCTCAGTAATAGCGAATGTGTAAGATAAAACCGATTTCTTCCTATATCGGGTGATGAGTTTATGTAAGAACAAAATGTCTTTTCACAGAAAAAATTTGACATAAAGTAAACCTAAAAAATATTACTTACGGTAGTTAGTCATAGCATTCTTCAAGCTCCATTGAGGATGTTGATATTTATTTATCATTAAGCCTCGTGTTTAGAATTCTCTTTTCTGCCACTTATTAATAGTGTGTTGACGTGAAAATATGCTATCCATAAAATGAAAATGGATATTAATTTTATGTATTGGAATATTATTTAATAAATTAGGGGGATTTTTTTATGTTTTATGAACTGTAAAATAAAATCAAAATAAGTCAGGGAATATCCGATGGAGTTTATTTAATTTATTAATATTTAATGATTTTTTCTGTTTTCCATAATGTGGAATTTAATTAAAGATAAACAAGTAAGAAAAAATCAAAGGTGAAATAACAAAGCAGAGGGGACTGCTTTGTTATTTTTGGGATTATATCGTTAGATGATTAGTTCAGTAGCTGATTTAGTTGATTATATAACCCTTGCGCACTTTTTTTATAACCATCCACAGACAAATGAACGTTGTCAGGTCGTGCTAAGTCTTGTGCTGCCCATGTACGAATTGAACAAGGGCCTCCCATAAAGGCTTGCCAGTCCCAGAATAAAGTATTTTCTTGCGCAGCAACTGTTTTTTGAATTTGAATGACACTCATTAAATTCACTGGCATTTGTGCTTGGCAACTCAGGGCATTATTAAATTTAATTGAATCATTAGGTCCAACTAATAAGATAACACTATTTGGCATTTGCTGGCGGATTAAGCGTATTTTCGCCCGCAAATTTTGCTCATAAGCGGCTAAATCTAATGTGTCATTAAATGCTTCGTTGGTACCGTAGGCCAAAATGATCATATCAGGGGACATTTGTGCTAACGTTTCGCTCCACTGAGGCTGCCATTTATCGACCATCGTTAATGTCGCGCCGTTAATTCCCAGTGCAGATACCATCACGCCTGGTTTTGTTGAGCGCACTAACCAACCGCCAATTTTTAGGTTGTTATCTTTGCTCACGGAAATCTGCGCAGGTAACTGGGTATTTACTGGCGTTGAGAAGCGCCACTGGTTCCCTGTTGCAGGTAACGCCACATTTGGGGAAGCTGCGGGGGATACACGCATTTGTGAATCATTTGAACCTTGATATAGCGCCTGTAACTGATAAGCCCCCAGCGCGGGCTGTAATGGTTTTAACAATACATTGCTGTTCACTGCTTGGGGCTCTGCAATAAAGCCCCCTAGAGGGTAATCAAAGCGTTCATCTTTACGGCTTGAAGATAGCGACCACTCTTTTTTCTCGCTCATGCGGTTAATGGTTGCAGTGCGTTGACCTGGTACTGAAATTGGTGGGATAAAACCAGGGCCAGCATCACCGTAGCGTTGCTGAAATAACGTTCTCAGATTGCCACTGAAAAAATCAGCAGCAGTATGAGAGTCACCAATTTGGACAATGTGCACTTGCTGGTTGCCTTGGTGCAATTTATTGGCAAATTGACGCAGGTTTGGTTCTGCGTTATTTACAAGTTGCCCTCGCTCAACCGCGTCCTGACCTTTCGTCGAGCTCGGTGTTCGCGTTTTGTCTGATGTGTTCTGGCAAGACAATAAGCCTAATGACAGCAGCGCAATAACGCTACCAGCCAAAATTTTGGACTTAGCTTGACGCAGGTTGTTCAGTTTCATGAGGTTCCTTTTCTTCCTCTACGAAGTGGATCAGAGAAAATACTTTTTCCGCGATGAGCTGTTGGCCTTTTCCGCTGAAATGAATGCCATCACCACTTCGTAATTTAATTGTGCTGCTTTCATCGCCGATATAGTCAGAGTAGGTATCGCCTTTATATTTAAAGACATCATTGACGGAGAAGTAGATTTCACCGTTGCTCTCGACTTCAGATTGGTAGAGGCTTCGTAAGAATTTCATACCATCAGATAGCGCATTTTTACGCATATTAGGGGGGCCAACCCAAATAACATCAACATTGTGCTGGCGGGCGGTGGATATTATATCACTAATCCGCTCACGGTAAACATTTTCCCAATCTTCACTCTTAAATTTGACGTATTTATAACCTGTTTGTGGTGGCATATCCCAAGGATCATTAGGCCCTAAAAATACCACTAATACTTTAATATTTGGATTGTCATTCAACGCTTTGGCAATAGTCTGTGGCCAGTTGAAAAAGCGTGGGTAAGCGAGCCCCGTACTCTGCTTACTTAAATTAATGCTATCGATATTATACTTTTTCAACAGCATATTTTTCACATGAGGAGCAACGCCTTGCATCATCGAATCACCAGCAAATAACACCTTCTGATCTTTTTCGATATTGGCGATGTGTTTGGCAACAATCGGCTGATTCTTTTTGATAGCCAAGCCGCTAAAATTAACCCCTTTTGCTTTTTCTCTGGCTTGTGGGCGTTTCAGTAATTCAGGGAAAGTGACAGACAAGCTTTCTGCTGGGTAAGTGTAGCCATGAAGAAAGTGCAGACCCACTTGGAAATCCGTTGGAAAGACTCGTTTTTTGCCTTGGTTTTCCAGCGCGAGCTGCGTCGCTTCTTTCTCTTCTTTGGCCTTTTGCCCTGATGCATGATAAGCAAATGTTGTTCCCGCTTCTAACGCGCCATCATGCAAAGAAGCCCCATAATCCCAGATAGGATTACCTGCCATTTTTGCCCATGGGGTATCTTGGTGGTATTTCTGCTGCCAGAAACGCTCTAGAGAGCTTTGGTTTAACCAAATCAAGAGTAAACCTGCCACTAAGACAATTAACAGCACCTGAACCATTTTAACGAGGGTCTTTTTAAACTCAGAAGTTAGCATAAATGAACCCCGGCATTCCTGAAGGCGAAAGCATAAACATAATCGTTAAAATAATGGCAAGGGGAATAGGGTAATAATACCAAGGCACGCTTTGATAATGTTTCGCGACAACATGGTAGCCTTGCACAAAATAAGGATAAGCAATTAATAAGACCCAGAACGCAATTAACAAACCAAGGCTGGCTTGAATAGAAGCAATAAAGCCTGGCGCAATGATTTGGTTGAGCATTAATATTGCGTCATCAAAGGATTGACTGCGGAAAAAAATCCACGCAAAACAGACAAAATGGAACGTAATAATCCGCGAAACCCAAATGGATAGCGTTTTGTTAGGAATAACTTTTGTCCACCCCAACTTTTCCATGCACAAAGTCTTAAGGTTGAGTAATACAATCCCTAAGCCATGAATTGCACCCCATACGACAAATGTCATTGCCGCGCCATGCCAGAGCCCTGAAATGACCATTGCAAGGAAGACGTTAGTATTCATTCGGCTGAAACCTTTGCGGTTGCCACCAAGGGGGATATAAATATAATCGCGAATAAAGGTGGATAAACTGATATGCCAACGAGCCCAAAACTCTTTTAAATTAGCGGCTAAATAAGGCGCATTAAAGTTAACAGGTACTCTGAAACCTAATAATAAGGCAATCCCAGTGACAAGGTTGGTATAACCTGAAAAGTTAAAATAGATATTCCAAGCGTAAGCGTAGGTGGCTATAAGGATCTCTCCTGCGCTATAACCGACTGGCGCATCAAAAATAGGGTTAACATAGTTTTCAGATAAATAAGAACTAAATAAGAAAAGTTTTACCAACGCTAATGAAATTAAGAGGATGGCTTTGCGGCTATCTAGAATTGTGCGAGTTTCAGCTTGGATTTGCGGAAGAAAGTTTTTCGCACGGTTAATCGGGCCAGCAACGATGCTTGGGAAAAATGCAAGGTATAGTGTTACATCAAAAAAATCGGCTTTTTGAATCTCTTTTCGACACACTGAAACCGTATAGCTGACGGAATGAAAGGCATAGAAAGAAAGCCCCAACGGCGCCAGTATTTCTAAAATAGGCAGCCCAACGCTAAAACCGAATTTATCTAATGTTTGTTGGATGCTTTCTTGAAAGAATGAATAATATTTAAAATACGTAAAGCACCCGATAATACCTGTAGCGAGAATGACATAAATCCAACGATTGGAGAGCCAGTTCGTTATCCAATTAGTTAATAAGTAGATAAAAAGGGTATAGCCAAATAAAATATAAGCAAAGTCAGGACTAAAAGAATAAACAAAAAAGTAACTAGCAGTAATTAAGAGCCCATTTTGTAGTTTTGCGCTGGGCTGACAGCCCCAATAAATAAGAAAAAAAATTAAAAAAGAGCCAAGAAACTCAAACGAGAAGAAATTCATATTAGACTCAAAGATGTTAATTATTTTGGTAGAAGATAGCCTATGATATTTATTATCTGGTTCTATGCAATCAGAATATTGCTCGTCATAGTTAAAGCGGTGACTTTGTTGGTTGCGTTCAGCTACCCTAGTCACATACTTGTGTATGCTCCTAGGGATATCTTCTCTTGCCGCCTTGCCACCACTTTATCTATTTAGAGCAACCCTTGAGATCTGAAAAAATCAAAAATCAAAAATCAAATAAATGCGACTCAAAAAGAATAAAAAAAATCCACTTAGCAAAGTGGATTTTTTTATGTCTTGTACCTGGTGATACAAAAATTTAGATGCGAGTGGATGCTCTTTTTTGAGCTTGTGTAATCAATTCTTCGTTACTCGCGTACATTTCTTGTAGATAGCGGTTATAGGATGAACCTAACTCAGAGTACCCTTTCATATCGTTGATAAGTTTATTGGTATCTAACTCATCTTTTGATAAACGTTGCTTAGCTCGCGATGTACGTAGAGACTCATAAGCATTGTGGGTATTCATATTTTTCATATAGGCGGTTACTGTTTCTTCTACAGTTGAGTAGGTCGAATAACCTTTAATCTTACCTTTGTTGGCCTTACAGCCGCTACCGCAGCGCATACCAAATAAATTACCATTTTGTTGAGCGAGTTGTGATGTACCCCAACCAGACTCTGTTGCTGCTTGTGTTGCAACTAAGTGCGTCGGCATGATGTCAACACGACTAAGTAGTTTGTCCCAATTAATGCGTTTTGGGTTACTACACTTCACACCATAGCTATCACAAATTTGGCTAAGACGGCGCAGTTCTTGAGCGCTCCACTTCTTATTTGCACGAACGGATAACAACCAATTACGTTCTTCCAAAATTTGCTTATTCACTTTTTCAATTACAGGGACAACCGTTTTCAAAAATGCTTTCTTTCGTGGCGTACCAGAGGGATATTTTCGCAAATCAGGCAGTGAGGTTTTAGCCTGACTGACATTTTGCACAGTGCTACTTGAGTAGTCTTTACTGAGCATTTTGCTGGTACTGGTGGAGCCGAGACTTAAGCTCGAAAATAATAATAAAAATAAGAAAGCGAAGACGGCTTTTGTCCTCATCGTTCGAGAGGGCATTTGCTTCTCCTAAGTTTCTCTGAACAAAATTCGAGCGAATAGTAGCAGAATAATTTTTCACGAGCTACATTTATCAAGTCAACATTAGCAAAACTACTGTATTATTTTGTTGTGTTTTTTATGTTTTTGTGTTTTAAATGATTTTTAATCAGATTTCAGTCATTAATGGTATGTTCATGTATGTGTATACATAAATAAATCTTCAGTGTTTCCTTTGCCATTCCTCTCACTTAAGCTAAATTAGATTGAAAAACGAACAAATTGCACAGTTATTTTATGGTTATTTTGATTAAAAAATAAGCGATCGGTAGGTTGTTTTTTAGCCAAAATAAGAAACTCATCCTTTTCTTAGATGTGATAGAGAAGACCTAAGCTAAATAAAAATGACGTTCGATAACGAAAAAAAGTGCAAAGAAATGACTTTTTTTCTTGCCAAATAATGGGTGGAGATATGAGAAATTTGACGCGTTAAAATTGCAGGAAAAACGGTTTATGGTTGCAATATTTGTTGCTGTAAATCCTGTTTTTTTGCATCTTCAGCTAACCAAGAAAAATCGTTCTTAGTCCAATACTGAATAGGAATGGGTAAATTCGCCATATGTTTTGTGGGGAGCAAGCGCAGTTGTGCCAGTAAGGATAAATCATACTGATGGTATTGGTTTGGTAAGGTTAGCATTAAGCGTTGCGTGGGTACCACTTGCATAGGAAGTAGAGGGAAACGGCTATCACCTATTTCGTAGTCCCTTGTTAAAACAAGAAATTTTTCAGGTACGCGTCGGTAACTGTTCCACCATAAGCCATCTACACTATCAAACATCTTCTGGGTCGTTTTTTTATCCGTATTGCTTAATTGTTCAAGGGCTAACGGTAAAATATCTTCCATTGATTGTGAGTAAATTGGTAAAGAAGCTGCACGTCCCTGTAGAATTAAAGTCATCGCAAGGCGTGCCCCAAGGAGATTCGAGTAAAGGTCTTCAGGTGAAAATGCAGAAATACCCTCAGAAAAACCTGGGACAGATTGATAACCATACCATTGTGCGATTTCATGCCAAGCCGCTAGCTGAAAAGCAAGCTTCGCGGCAAGATAAGCGCTGAGGGTATAGCGTTGTTCAGGGGATTGCGGCGGAGTGAAAGCGCTAAAATGGATTTGCCTGCCTGCAAGTTCATCACTGAGTGTTAGTGACCATGCTTCACCGAGGCGCGAATAAATTTGGCTGAACAAATAGAATGTATAATCTGCGGTATCCCTAACATGGGAGATATCAATAAATCCGCCTTGCTCAGTATAGAGTAAGCCAATTTTCTCATTGCTTATCCCCATCAATGCTGCAGATGCACCCAAAAAACTATCATTATAATGGTGTTCGCCAAGTTTATCGGCTTCGACAATATTATCGATAGTATAAAATGGAACGGGGAGCCCCCACAGTTCCGCTTGTAGGTTATAACCGAAAGCGCAGCAGGCGCGTAAGCCTTGTGGAGGAGGCAATGACGTTACCACAGGCCAGGCTTGAGGTGCTTCTTCGAATGAATATGTGGTTAACACAGGTTTTATGGTGGAAAGCTCAAGTGGCTCGCGGCTTTGGCAAGCGGCTAAAAATAGTGTAAAACTTAGAGCAGTCAACCACTTACCCATTAAAATGCCTCTCCCACCTGAAAATAAACCCCAGAGCTGTTACGGCCCATGCCAAAATCTAAACGCACATTCATTCTTGGTTTAAATTCAAATCGATAACCTACACCGACCGTTGGTAGCCAGTGCCCTTTACCTAAGTCCGATGATGCATCACTCATCGTCCCTGTGCCTAACCAACCGACAACACCATGGCGCCAATCCAGCTTCTGGCGCACTTCTATTTGGCTGGTGAATATATTGTTATCGCGATAACGCCCTTCGTAATAACCACGCATGCGGTTGCCATTACCTAATAGGGAAAGCTGGTTCCATGGTACATTCCCTGTCGCAAAACGAGCATAGTTATCAAGGGCAACAACGGTGTTTGGCGTTAGCTCATGATAGTAGGCATATTGTAACTGTGTGGTTTGAAAACGCGTATCGCTACCAAGATTTGGTGCAAAATAAGTATAAACTACCTCAAAAGTTTGGCCTTTATGTGCGTTGGGTAAAAAATCGCGGGTATCAAAGCTATAGTAAGCGCTGATCCCTGAATTTAAGACTGACCGTCCACCCACGGATTTTGCAAAGTAGGTTTTTGCGCCATCATCAGGATCACTGGCATTGATGGATGAAAAGTTCCAGCCAAGGCCAACATAGGTAGCATCGGTTAGCTTATAAAGTGCTCTTGGGGTAATTTGAAATTCTTGAGAATGGTACTTTTCTTTATTATGGTCATTCTTTCCTGCCGCATAGCCTTTTCCCCAATAATAGGTTGGCACGTTGTTTATTGTGCCAGAGACAAATAGGCGCCACTGGTCATTATCGAGAAAATTATAATTGGTGAAATTTAAACCAAAAGCACCTGTAGAGGAGGCAAAGCCACTGAGCCCAATCGAAGAAGGCTGTGTTGTTTTATCGTCTTTGTCTATTCGATAGAGCCCGACCAGTGCGGTGCCAATACCAATGCCCATTTCTGGGGTATAAAATGGGCCAGGCAAAACGCCCCAATCAATCGTTTTGCTTTCATCAAAGTGGTTTTCTCCCCCAAGCTCATTTAGCCAGCCATCGATTTGCGGGCGTTCGGGGAAAATATCTGCTTTTGCAGGAAAGAGCATAAAAAGGCTAGCGAGTGCCAGCCCCTGTATAAGAGCCAATCGCTTCATTAAAAACGAAATTCTCCAGAAATAAAGAAGCTATTACGGTTATTAAAACCAATTTCGGTTAACACATTAAAGTTTCTAGTGAGCTCAACTCGTGCCCCAACAGTATTATTCCATTTATGAGCAAGATGTTGTTTAACATCGAATTTTGTATCATCAGGAGCTAAAATCATCCACTTGTTTAATTCTGGAGGTAAATCTAGCTTACTGACGTCACCCTTGAAGCGTTGAGTGATATCTTGGTACATCGCCCCTGTCCAAACTTGAACTTTTGTATTCCCTTGTCCTGCAATTAATGGTTCAAAAACAAATTCATAACCAATTCTTGGTGTAACCACAAAAGCGGTAATGTCGCCATCTAAAATATCAAGGCTTGTCCTTGTGTAGTTAAAATCTAATGTGCTGAAAAATTGGTTGTAAGCACCAGCGAAAGTTACTCCACCACCATAAGATTTCCCTTTGTAATCTAGTTCGAATGGCAAATCTTTACCAATGGGGATAGTGAGTGGCCCGAGCTTAGCTTCTACATTATTTAAGTTGGTTTTGGAAGTGCCTTTAGTATGACCGTATAAGCCATAAACATTCATAAATGGTAGAACCCAAGCATCCAATTTGAGCATATGAGATTCATTTTTACTGCGGGTATGCCCTGTTTCAATATTCAATATTTTACCAAGGTCTAAACCTGAGCTTGAGCTAAAACCTATTTTATCAACTTTAATATCCTGACGAAGATTCATATACCCATAACTCACCCCAAAAGGTTCAGGTAAGTCATAACCTCTGGCACGGGCTTCATCCCCCCAAATAGGCAATACTCGTGACTCTGAGGAAGAAGAACGAGTAATACCCCCTTGGCCATTATTTTGAGGGACACCAGACTCACTCATGGTGACTGAAAATAAAGGGCGGTCACTGTCGGCAAAACTGGTAGAAATGCTTATAAAGGATGAAAGGATCAGCGCAGTGCTGAGTTGAATGCGTTTCATAAAGTTAACTCAATATTTAGGGAATCATGAAGTGTATAAAGCGGTTTATTGATAATCTCACAATATTAGTCGGAATTTTATCATTGATGTTGATTGTTTGGGTGGCGCTTAATGCTTTTTAAACCACGAAGTCAAGTTAACCCAAGTATGTTGAAGGAATATTTAAGATGGTTATTCTGTTGTAAAGAATAAGGCCGATATGAACCATATCGGCTTAAATAAAAAATGGGTTTATGGCTTATTTTGTTGGTGAAAACGGACACGCTCATGGAAATAGGCTTTTAGGTGATCTTCCATCTGATGGATTTTTTGCTCTAACGCATTTACAAATACATCGTCATTATTCATATCGAAAACACGCTGCATCGCGAGGTCATCAACGTATTCTTTTTGTTCTTTTGTTAAGTCAGCCATATTTTCATCACCTATATTGGAATGGAGTTATTTACCCGTTATTTTAAGGGAAATAAAAGAAAGAGCACTATTGTGCCTTAGCCAATAGCGTATGAAAAGTAGAATAAATCATTGTCGAATAATGATAATTTATCTACTTAGATGAAATGTGAGGGATCAAATCACAATCTGAATTGGTTAAGAATATTCACAATATTCTTAATGAATATAAGCTGATATCCTCGCCTCAGTCACTTATTAACGGGTCTGAATAATGAACAATAAACAATACTACCTTGATACAGCTGCAGGTGAAGGTGAAAAAGAAGCCTCCATGATGGTTGCTATTCCTGCATCTGAATTGACCTCTGCATTACTTGAACAGCGTTTAGAAGAACAAACCTATTTCACTGAAGGTGAAATTGATTATATTCCTGATGAAGATGGTTTTTTCTTTAATTGTAAAAAAGGGGAAGAAGAGCTGCGCTTTTATGTGGCGTTAGTGGATAGCGACCCAGATTATACAATTAATCCTTATTTTGCGACTGACCCCATTACCCCTGAACTCTATGCCGAAGCGAGTGCTGCGGCACAAGCGGTTATTGTCGAGTGTGTTTTCCATGATCAACCGCTGGTTAATTATTTGCAGCAATTAAAAATCATCCAAATTCTAGTGCCCGATTTATTATTAGGGCTGGATATTTCAGCGGCAGGGAAAGTCTTTACTCGTGAGTGGTTAAATTTCCAATTAATTGATGATTTAATGCCAAGTATTGATTCTTTATATGTTGTTCATGCGATTTATGACCAAGACGATAACGAAGATAAACCTGAAGAAGAACGCGCGCCGACTATGTACTGGTTCCATACCCATGGTTTAGCGCGTTGTGGGTTATCCGAAGCTGAAATTATTATCCCGCATCCGATTTCTTCTTATTATGGTATTCCCGAACTGTTTTGGAGTTTTGTGAATAACAGCATCACCCACGGTAAAATTGTCTTTAATGAGCCAATTTTTATTGGGCAAACACAATCAGGTTATGAATACTTGGTGGCATTACCTTTTGAGGAAGGATTGTTGCACGTGGGTAAATCAACGCCAGTGGATGATTTAAAACCGCTGGAAGAGATGAATTTCGAATTTGGTGATGAAACATCTGAACGTTTTATGGGGGATTGGCATGATAGAGACGAGTCTCACCAGCACCCGTCCGCCATGTTATTTCGCGTAACGCAAGAAAACCCAACGCTGGAAAGCTTCTTTGAAGGGTTTGAAGAGCAAAATGCGATGATGTTTATGCGCACAGATGAAGAAACGGCGGATATGTCCCGTAAAGCGAAGCTGCGTTGGGAATATTTCACCCATATGTTGGATAACTATGGCCCGAAACCCGCGGTGCAGAAAAAAGGTTTCTTTGCTAAGTTCCTCGGTAAAAATGATGAAGAACAAGGGTCAGAATGGCGTTTCTTGGTGAAGTGTGGCATTGGTTATCACGATGCGGAAGAGGACTTTGATGGCCATGAACACATGTGGTTCGAGCCTGTCTCATGGAATGGGGATCAATTTGAAGGGCGCTTAATCAACCATCCTTTCTATGTGCAAACAATGCAAGAAGGGGAGGTTTATCCATTAACCCGTGATGACATTACGGATTGGACAATTTATTTCCAAGACGGCAGCTACACCCCTGACACGATTTACAAGTTGCTTAGTGGCGCACAAGTTCATTAGTCGCGTTTGGCATGATAGACTGGGCGCGCAATGCGCCCAATTGACAGTTAAAAGCTTAATTTGATGAATGAATCTGATCTTTACCAATACGCCCTGTTTATGCTTTCACGCCGTGATTATGGAAAAGCTGAGTTATTTGCTCGGATGAAACGGCGTATGTACGAAAAAAATGACGGCATCATTGATGAAACTGTGATTGAACAGGTGTTGGAGAGATTAAGCGAGCAACATTTTCTCGATGATAACCGTGTGGTTGCTCTATTACTGCAAGGCTATGTGCGTAAAGGTTACGGGCCGCTACGTATCAAACAAGAAATGCGCCAAAAGGGGTTTTCTCAAACACTTGTCGATCAACATCTTGCCAATATTGAGGTGGATTGGTTTGAAAAAGCAGCTGAAGTGCGCAACAAAAAATTTGGTGATGTATTGCCCGATGATTTTAAAGAGAAAAGTAAGCAAATTCGTTATCTACAATATCGCGGTTTTTTTGGTGATATGATTTACGAACTCTTTAATAGGTAAATTTACGCATTTAATTAGCGATGATAAACAGACATGTTGTTAAGTTGGCCTATCACGCTCATCATTTCCTTATGAATAAAAGCCTTATCCTCCAGTGTTCAAATAATAATCGATAAAATTATCTGCAAAGTAAGTTAGTAAAAAGATTTATTATTTATTTCTCTTGTATTTTTACTCATTTCTATATTAAAAAACATCTGCTGACATGATCATCGTCAGTGAATTTTGCTTAACTATTAGGCAGAGTAATTTTTTTATAATTACAAAATAAGACAGGCAGGAGAAACAAATGATTGAGCTCTTAATCGGCGTCATTGTCGCCATTGGAGTTGGGCGTTATATCATCAAAGGGTATTCGGCAACGGGCGTGTTAATGACAGGCGGTATTTTACTGCTGATTATTACCGCTATTATGGGAAAAAGTATTTTACCTGGTTCTGTTCCAACGACGGGGTGGCGTGTAACAGACATTCTGGAATACATTAAATTCCTCCTAATGAGCCGAGGTGGTGACCTTGGTATGATGATCATGGTGCTTTGTGGGTTTGCGTCGTATATGACACACATTGGTGCCAACGATGTCGTGGTAAAAATCGCGTCGAAACCACTGAAAATGATCAACTCACCGTATTTATTAATGGTAGCGGCTTATATTGTAGCATGTTTGATGTCACTGGCGGTTTCATCGGCAACTGGCTTAGGGGTGCTATTAATGGCAACCTTATTCCCCGTGATGGTAAACGTTGGGATCAGCCGCGGTGCAGCTGCTGCAATTTGTGCTTCACCTGCTGCAATTATTTTGGCTCCAACATCGGGTGACGTGATCTTGGCGGCACAAGCTGCAGAAATGCCATTAATTGATTTTGCCTTTAAAACCACATTACCGATTTCCATCGCTGCGATTGTTGCGATGTCGATTGCACATTTCTTCTGGCAACGTTATCTCGATAAAAAAGAGCACGTTAAAACAGAAATGTTAGATGTGAATGAAATCAAAACTCATGCGCCTTCTTTCTATGCCATCTTACCTTTCACACCCATTATTGGCGTGTTAGTGTTTGACGGAAAATGGGCACCTGAATTGCACATTGTTACGATTATTGTTGGCTGTATTATTTTAGCTGCAATTATTGAATTTTTACGCAGTTTCAGTGCTAAACACGTCTATGGTGGTTTGGAAGTTTGCTATAAAGGCATGGCGGATGCATTTGCAACGGTGGTCATGCTGTTAGTGGCTGCTGGGGTATTTGCGCAAGGTCTAAGCACAATTGGCTTTATTTCAGGGTTGATTAACCTTGCACAATCTTTTGGGTCAGGCGCTATTGTGATGATGATTGCATTAGTGATTATCACCATGTTAGCGGCGATGACTACGGGTTCAGGTAATGCGCCATTTTATGCTTTTGTGGAATTAATCCCACACTTAGCAAAACAAATGGGAGTTAACCCTGCTTACTTGGTTATTCCAATGCTACAAGCATCTAACTTGGGACGTACTTTGTCCCCAGTTTCAGGGGTTGTGGTTGCAGTTTCTGGTATGGCAAAAATTTCACCGTTTGAAGTAGTGAAAAGAACTTCAGTTCCAGTCTTAGTGGGCTTGGTTGTTGTGGTTATTGCTACTGAAATTTTAGTCCCTATTCATCTGTAAATTTTTAATGATTGCCATAAATGGCTGGGTTAACTTTACCCAGCCATTTTTTTTGTTTGCATGAAATTAAATGCTTTATATATAAAAAATACTATTTTAATAACGTAGGAAAATATTTTTTAGCAGAACAATGACAACTCATTTTTTTGTTTAACGTTATTAACGAGATCTACGCCAAAAAGTTGAGTGAAATAACGCGATTAAATTAGGTACTGGTACGCATTTAATGCAAAATCGGCTCATCTTTTTTTAATAACGTTAATGATGAAAAATACACTATGAGCACAATTGAAAAAGCAGTGGTTGCTACGGATAAGCCAGCAAGTAAATGGACGTATAAAGATTTTACGTGGGTACTTTCTTTATTCGGTACCGCAGTTGGGGCAGGCGTTTTATTTTTACCTATCAAAGCGGGAGCCGGGGGGTTTTGGCCATTAGTCGTGTTGGCATTAATTGCAACGCCAATGATTTGGCTAGCACATAAAGGGCTTGCACGTTTTGTTTTATCATCTAAAAATCCAAATGCAGATATTACCGATACCGTTGAAGAGCATTTCGGTAAAACAGGCGCAAATATTATTACTTTTGCCTATTTCTTTGCGATTTACCCAATTGTATTAATTTATGGTGTTGGGATAACAAATACGGTCGATTCTTTCCTCGTGAATCAAATCGGTATGGACCCGCTTCCACGTTGGTTATTATCGGGTGTTTTGATTGCAGCAATGACAGCAGGCGTGGTTTTTGGCCGTGATTTAATGTTAAAGCTGACCTCGCTTATGGTCTACCCGCTGGTATTTATTTTATTAGCACTATCTTTGTATTTAATTCCTGAATGGAATATGTCAATGCTAGAAGTCGCACCAGACTGGGGTTCAATGCCAGTTGTGGTGTGGATGGCGATCCCATTGATCGTATTCTCATTTAACCACAGCCCAATCATTAGCCAATTTACCAAAGACCAACGTCAACAATTTGGTGATAAGGCAATTATCAAAACTGATATGATCACTGGTGGCGCAGCTCTGATGCTCACGGGTTTTGTGATGTTCTTCGTTTTCTCTGTGGTGCTATCGTTGAGCCCAGCAGAACTGGCTATTGCCAAAGAACAAAATATCAGTGTGTTATCGCATATTGCGAATATTAATCCATCCCCGATTCTGTCTTATTTAGGCCCAATTGTTGCCTTCGCCGCAATCGTATCAAGTTATTTTGGGCACTTTTTAGGGGCTCATGAAGGCTTAGTGGGTTTAATCAAATCACGTTCTTCTTTCTCACTAAAGAAAATTGAAATGGTATCGATGCTGTTTATCGTGATTACTACATGGATTGTCACCATTCGTAACCCAAGTATTTTAGGCATGATTGAAACGATGGGGGCACCAATGATTGCTGCTATCCTGTTCATTTTGCCTGTAGTATCGATGAATATTATTCCTGCAATGAAGAAATTTAGCACATCAAAACTGGCGCAAATTTTTACCTTTATCTGCGGATTAGCTTCTATTACATCGGTTATTTACGGCGCGTTTCAGTAAATATCTGAGAAAATAACGTACAGAGAAAGCCACTACCTTACGGGGCGTGGCTTTTTTTATATCAAGATGCAATAGGTTATAAGCATCGACATTGATATAACCTGATGGTTAAGATGAAGAGGATGAAAATCACGCACAGTTATAACAAAATGAACTAACTCATATGAAATAATTTCAAGTTCAGATAGTTGTCTATCAAAGAGTCTTAGGTAATATCTAGTGTTAACACAGCATCGAACCTCTTACTCGATACCTAATCTGGCAGTGTTTTTCCAGTGCATCATAACAAGGATAACAAATGAAATTAGAAACATTATCGATTCACGCCGGCTACTCTCCAGACCCGACAACGAAGTCTGTCGCCGTTCCGATTTACCAAACCACCTCTTATGCTTTTGATGATACGCAACATGGTGCGGATCTGTTCGATTTAAAAGTTGCGGGTAATATTTACACGCGAATTATGAACCCGACTAATGATGTGCTGGAAAAACGTGTTGCTGCACTGGAAGGCGGTGTCGCTGGGCTGGCGGTTGCCTCTGGGATGGCGGCGATTACCTACGCGATTCAAACTATTGCTCAAGCTGGGGATAACATAGTTTCTGTTGCAAAGCTGTATGGCGGAACTTATAACTTATTAGCTCATGCTTTGCCTCGCTTAGGGATTGAAACTCGTTTCGCAGAACACGATGATTTAGCGGCATTAGAAGCGCTGATTGATGAAAAAACCCGTGCAGTTTTTTGTGAGTCTATTTCGAACCCCGCTGGGTTTATTGTCGATATTGCTGCGCTGGCGGAAGTTGCACATCGTCATGGCGTACCACTCATTGTGGACAATACGGTCGCAACGCCGTATTTATGCCGACCTTTTGAACATGGCGCGGATATTGTTGTTCACTCATTGACTAAGTATATTGGCGGTCATGGTACATCACTGGGCGGTATGGTCGTTGACTCTGGGAAATTCCCATGGACACAATATTCAAATCGTTTCTCACTACTGATTGAGCCCGATGTGGCTTACCACGGAGTCAGTTATACTGAACACTTTGGTGCAGCAGCCTTTATTGCTCGTTGCCGTGTTGCCCCTTTACGTGGAACGGGGGCTGCATTATCCCCATTTAATTCATTCTTGATTTTACAAGGTTTAGAAACCTTGGCATTAAGAATGGACAGACACACAGAAAATGCGCTAAAAGTGGCTAATTTTCTTGAAAAACACCCTCAAGTAGAGTGGGTTAAATATGCGGGATTACCCAGTAATCCCGAGCACGCGTTAGCGCAGAAATACATGAACGGTAAGCCTGCGAGCATTATGTCGTTCGGTATTAAAGGCGGACAAGAAGCAGGGGCTCGTTTTATTGATGCACTGCAACTGATTGTTCGACTGGTGAATATTGGTGATGCCAAGTCACTGGCGTGTCACCCTGCATCGACAACTCATCGTCAGTTAAATGATGCAGAGCTCGCCCAAGCAGGTGTTTCACGAGATATGATCCGTTTATCTATCGGGATTGAACATATTGACGATATTCTTGCAGACCTTGAGCAAGCCTTAGTCGCTGCAAAATAGTTGTTAGTTGTTATCAAGAAAAACCAGTTATGGGTAATACCATGACTGGTTTTTTTGTTTGAGCATAAATAAAAAGGTTTTTATTTTAATTTTAAACATTAAGAATTAATTAATTTTTAAATATTAATAGAATCCCCTTCGTGAATGAACTATTTTTTATATAACGAGTCTTAACACTCGATTCTTATCTCTTTTTTAAGATGAATAAAATGTGGTATTCATTTATTGATTGTTTATAAATATCAATGTGAAAAACAGGGTAATCATTGATTTGTTTATGCGGGGTTTAATTGTCGCAATGATAATAACCTAATAGAAAATGGCAAGCGTTGCTTTCACGCTAACAGCTTAAAAGTATTAAATATTAATAACAAGAATGGTTGAGATGAGATGATTATGGCAAATAATAAAATTGCCTGCCTTAAGTGGTGTCTACTATTTGTATTTATTGTTGCAACCTATTTTTTGCCGTTAAACGGGCGACTGTTATGGCAGCCTGATGAGCTCCGTTATGCTGAAATTAGTCGTGAACTAATCATCAGTTATAATTGGAGTGTGCCAGAACTGCTGGATGTTCGTTATTTCGAAAAACCCATTTTTGGTTATTGGGTTGGTGCTATTTTTCAAATGTTATTTGGTGAAAATAATGTTTCTGTTCGCCTTGGTGTTGTATTTAGTACACTAATCAGTGGGTTATTTGTTTACCTTAGCGCTAAAATGGCGTGGAAAAACCCACGTATCGCGTTTAATTCCACGTTTATTTACCTTTCTATGTTGATGGTGTTTACCATTGGCACTTATAACATTCTTGACCCTATCGTTACCACATTTATCACGATGGTGATTTTCTTTTTCCAATGGGGGTTGACCACTAAACGATTTTCCCACCAGCTCTTGGCCTATATTTTACTGGGGGTGGCCTGTGGTTTAGGGGTATTAACGAAGGGGTTCTTAGTTTTAGTTTTGCCAGTGTTAGTGTGTTCAGTCGCTGGAATTTATTTTAAAAAATTTAAAGATGTTTTTGTTTTTTCATTTGTGTCGATTTTCACGGCCTTTGTGGTTTGCTTGCCATGGGCATTTGTGATTGCCAGCCGTGAACCTGATTTTTGGCGTTATTTCTTCTGGGTCGAACACATTCAGCGGTTTATGGCTGATAACGCTCAAAACAAATCCCCATTTTGGTTTTATATTCCTATCATGATGGCGGCAGTTTTGCCGTGGTTAGGTTACTTATTTGGTGCTTTGCGCCAAGCATGGCAGCAAAAAGGGATGCATTTTTATTTCTTATTATGGTTCCTTGCGCCGTTTATTTTTTTTAGCATCACTAAAGGTAAGCTACTCACGTATATTTTGCCGTGTATTGCACCCATCGCGATCTTAATGGCTGCGTATATTGAAAAAATGCTAACAGAGAAAAAAACACTCGCCATCCGTGCAAACGCGGTGATTAATATGGTGATTGGCGGGCTGGCTGCGGGCGTAATCATTGCATCACCATATATACCTAAAATTAATATTTATCAGGCAGATGAAAGCTATAAATTAGGGTTGGCGGCAGGGGCCTTTATTTTTTGGCTAGTGGTTGCTTTTATTTCAATGAAGCCGCGGTTTTGGTATTTAGCCGCTGTATGTACGGTAGCGATTAGTTTAAGTGTGGGCCATGTGATCCCAAATTATGTGGCAAGTAACAATACCCCTCAGAAGTTAGTCGCCAAGTATTCGCATCAACTGGAAAATAAATCGGTATTATTGACCAACAATGTGGGTTTAGGCACGGCACTAGCTTGGGTACTAAAACGCAGTGATATTACGATGTTGCATCAAACGGGGGAATTAGGCTACGGGCTGCAATATCCTGATGCTGCAAACCGTTTTTATCGCTTGAGTCAATTACCTGCATTGTTAGAAAGCTATCAATACAAAAATGTAGCTGTCGTTGTGGAAGGCTCACAACATGAATTGGTTGATGCGCTTCCTGGTAATCCAATAATTATTCGAGAGGGCAATTTGATATTTGCCTTTTACGAAGGGTAGTGATGAAAAACCGCATAACTCATAATGAATTATGCGGTTTGGTTTGAAAAGGCTAATTAACGAGTTGGTTTAGTCGTCATTATTTCATTATCTGCAATGCTGGCCTTGCCAGTGTTAGTCGCTACCCCGTGGTAAATTAACAGCATTGCCATACTGTTACTCATCGTATTCATCTCTACAGTATGAGGCGTTTGGCGAAGGTTTTGCTTGTTACTTGCTGTATTTCTCATTGTGAAGTCTCCTGAGTTTCTTTGATCAGGCGATTGGCTTCAGCAAGCTCATAACGCCTAGGTGTCAATGTGGTAGCACTGTGATTGCGTGCTAATACTGAATAAATGGTTGGTAGAACAAATAACGTAAATAGTGTCCCAACTAACATCCCTGTGACAATGACTAACCCGAGGCCAAAGCGGCTGTTAGCACCCGCACCCGTGGCGAATAACAACGGCACCAAGCCAATCACCATGGCCGCTGTTGTCATTAAAATTGGGCGTAAACGAATTTGCGCGGCTTTTAAAATGGCATGACGGCGGTCTAATCCTTCATTAGCCTGTAATTCATTGGCAAATTCCACCATCAATATTCCATGCTTACTGATTAAACCAATCAAGGTTACAAGGCCGATTTGGGTATAAATATTTAGTGTGGCATAGCCCAAGGCTAGTGGGATTAGTGCACCACAAATCGATAATGGTACAGTGATAAGAATGATCAGCGGGTCGACCAAGCTTTCATATTGCGCGGCGAGTACTAAATAAATAATGATAAGCGCCGCCATAAAGGCGAAGGCGAGGGTGTTACCTTCTTGTTTATATTGGCGCGAATCGGATTGCCAGTCATGGCTAAAGCCAGCTGGAAGTTCATTGGCAATTTCATCAAGGTAAGCAACTGCCTGTCCTAAAGTAACACCAGGAGCAGGAATGGCTTGGAATATTGCCGCATTTTGTTGGTTAAATTGCGTGAGTTTGTTCGGCTCAACTTGTGTATGAATATCTACTACCGTAGATAACGGTATCATTGAGCCAGTTTCTGCTTTGACATAGTGGCGTGAAAGCGCTTCTGGCGTCAGGCGTTGGTTGCGCATACTTTGTGGGATCACATCGTAAGAACGGCCATCCATCCCAAAGCGGTTAATATAGTTTTCGCCGACTAATAAAGTCAGGGATTCACCAATATCTTGCATGCGAATGCCTAAACTGTTGGCTTTAGAGCGGTTAATGCGTACTTCTACCACAGGGTTGTTATAGTCGAGGTCACTGTCCACGACCATAAATAAACCACTTTCCCGCGCTTGTTGCTTGATTTCTTCCATGGTTTTATATAGCACCGAGTAATCTTGCGGGCTTCTTAACACCATTTGAATCGGCAATCCGCCTGTTGAACCAGGTAAGGCTGGTAATTGGAAAACAAAAATACTGTTTCCTTCCACATCGCCAACGCGCCCCTGTAAATCCGTTTGAATAGCAGAAGCTGGTCTATCCCGTTTTTCCCAAGAAGACAAGTTGGTACCTCCAAAACTGGCGGAAGGGCCATCAGTTCCGTTAATAATCCACGTACTTTCGGTTTCAGGTAGTTCCATGAAAACATCATGTAATTTACGAGAAAATCGTTCGACATACTCAAGGTTGGCATGTTGTGGGGACTTAATCGCGGTTAATACGCTCGATTGGTCTTCAACAGGGGCTAATTCGCGCGGTGCGGATTGGTAAAGCATTGGCAAGCTGATGAATACCGCCACGGCAATCACACCCGTTATCCAACGGTTTTTTAATGAAAAATTCAATAAAATGGTGTAATAGTGCGCCAGTGTGGTGAAGAATTTTTCTGCCATCCGTGCCATGCGGCCTTCATTCTGTTTTGAGTTCAGCATAAAGGAGCTCATGACAGGGGAAAGGGTTAATGCCACGATACCAGAAACAATCACCGCACCTGCAAGCGTTAGGGCGAATTCTTTAAATAACGCACCCGTTAGGCCAGACATCAAGCCAATAGGCGCATAAACGGCGGCTAAGGTAATGGTCATCGCAATGACGGGCCCTGCCACTTCTCTGGCACCAATTAAGGCAGCTAATACAGGGGATTTCCCTTCTTCAATATGGCGATGGACGTTTTCTACCACCACGATGGCATCATCGACCACCAGTCCAATCGCTAAAACCATTGCTAGTAAGGTTAATAAGTTGATACTAAAGCCAAAAGCCATCATAAGAGCCGCAGCACCCAGCATGGATAAAGGAATGGCTAAGATAGGAATAATCACGCTGCGAATTGAGCCTAAACATAGGTAAATTACGGCAATAACGATCAGCAAAGCTTCGACTAACGTATTGATAACTTGGTCGATAGAGGCCTTAATAAACCGTGAAGTTTCAAAGGCCATTTCCACTTTCACTCCTGGTGGCAAAGTTTTATCAATATCTGGCATTAATTTATTCATGCCATCAACGATGACAAGTGGGTTGCCTGTTGGGGTTGCAAACAAACCGAGGTAAATTGCGGGTTCACCATTCATTAAGCCACTCGTTTCTGTCGAGGCGGCTCCGAGTTCAATGGTGCCAACATCTTTTAAGCGAACTAATCCATTACCATCATTGCGGATCACTAAGTCACGGAATTCATCCACATTAGTTAAGTCGGTATTCACATAGACATTAGAAATGACATATTCGCCTTTGACTTTACCTGGTGCAGCTTGGTAGTTATTTTGGCGAACGGCTTGTGCAACATCAGCAGCAGAAAGCCCGCGGCCAGCTAGTTTATCGGCATCAAGCCATAAGCGCATGGCAAGTTGTTGCCCACCAAATACCTGTACTTTCGCGACGCCTTCAATAGAAGAATACATCGGCTCGACCACACGAGAAATATAGTCGGTTAGCGCAGGAATGGACAACTCGGTACTTGAAAACCCAATATAGGCAACCGCGGTTGATTCGCCAGAAGATAACTCGATGACTGGATCATAAGCTTCTTTCGGCAACTTGTAGCGCACTTGGTTAACTTTCGCCATCACTTGCGCAAGGGCTTGAGTTGAGTCGCGGTTTAATTCCATACGCACGGTGACAAGGCTGCTACCTTGTACAGAAGATGAAGATAAATAATCGACGCCTTCAACTGAAGAAACGGCTTGGGCGATAGGCTGGGTGACAAACCCCTGCATCAGTTTTGCTGATGCACCAGGATATTGTGTCGTAATCGTCACTGTGGCACTTTCTAGCTGTGGGTATTGGCGAATGGGTAATTTGCTCAGAGCAAATAAGCCAATCAACACGATTAACGCACTGACCACTAAGGCTAAAACAGGACGGCGTACAAAAATATCAGTAAATTTCATCACGCCTCCTTATGAACCTTGCTGGGTGTGTGCGGTGGGTTCAGACAAGGTATCTTGCGCAACTGGCGTAACTGCAGAACCATTATTGAGGCGTAATTGGCCTGATGTGACCACTTTATCGTTAGCGCTTAACCCATGTTCAACTTCAATTTTGCCATCCCAACGTTGGCCTGTTTTGACGGAAACGCGTTTGACCGTCATGGCATCACCTTCACCCTCTGTAATAAAGACTGTATCCCCGTAAGCGGTATAAGTGACAGCTGTTTCTGGGATAGTAAGTACCTGATTATTGGCTTGGCGAACCACATTCACGTTGGCGTACATACCCGCTTTGAGCGTGCCATCGCTATTTTCTAATGTCGCTTGTAGCGCAATAGTGCGTGATTTACCAATGAGAGGATCAATCGCAGTAATGCGAGCAGGGAAGGTTTTATTTGGGTAGGCGTCTACCGTAACATCAACCACTTGCCCTTGATGTAATTCAGGGGATGCTTGCTCGTCTAATGAAAAATTCAGCTTTAACGTTTTGGTATCAACCAAACTTGCGATGGTTTCACCAGGTGTTAGATACTGTCCTTCATGCACTTGACGAATACCAATCGTGCCATCAAAAGGTGCACGAATGGTTTTTTGCGCAATTAACGCTTGAGTTTGACGAATGAGCCCTTGAGCAATATCGCGCTCTGCTCGAGTACTATCCACTTGGGCTTCAGCTACTAAATGTTGCGCAGATAACGAACTGGTCCTTTGATATAAGCGTGCTGCATTACGCATCTGTGCTTGATAGCGAGATAAATCCGCTTGCTCTACGGCATCATTGAGCTGCACTAAAACTTGGCCTTTTTTGACTTGTTGTCCAGATTCAAAGGTTATTTTAGTAATGCGGCCATTCGTTTCTGCCGCAACTTGCACTTGGCTGCCAGCCTCTAATTCTCCCACACCATAAAACGTTCGTGGTGCCGTATCTAGAGTGACCGTAGCGAGTGCAACCTTGGTTGGCGGGTATTGATATGCCGCTTTTTCGTCGCCCTCATTTTGTGCGTAGGTGGAATAAATGGCGCTACCGCCCCCTGCTGCGATTAAAATAGTACATAGTGTGATTATTGTTTTTTTACTCATTTAATTTTCCTTCTATTTCTGCATTTTCAGCGAGAAATAAAGACCTCGAAAATGCCCTGCAATCGCGATGGCAATTAACCCACCAATGACAGCAATATGTTCAATAGCCCAAAACATGGCGATTTGTGCTTGTTCTCCCGTATAACTCCAAAAAGTGTGCACAATCACAATGGTGAGGAACAAAAAGGTGGCAAGTGCCCCTGTTGCAAGCCATAACAAACGGTTAAGTAATATGAAAACTGAGCCAATCAGCATCACAGCGGCAGAGGCTATATTGAAGAACCAGTCTGGATGCAGGCCAGCAGCACGCATTTCAGCGAGACTACTTTCATAGTTAAGTACTTTGGCTAACCCTGATGAAATAAATAAAACCAAGACAAGTAAGCGAGCAATAAACCATAAGCTATTGCTTTCTAACATTTTGGTGATAACCAATGGCATGAACCTATCCCCTTTCAAAAAATAACGTCAATTGACAAAGTCACAGGGTCGCACTATAAAACCTTAAGTTAAGTTGAGGTCAAGCAAAGGTAAGCAAAAATGGCAAGTAAAGACACGAAAGCGATAAAACCCCAAAAAAATGGCGGAATAAACATCGATCCTACAAGGGCACTAACGGTTGGTGAGGTCGCTAAACGTTCAGGTGTTCCTGTTTCTACTGTGCATTTTTATGAATCAAAAGGATTAATACAAAGTACTCGAACACACGGCAACCAACGGCGATTCCATTCAGTCGTATTGCGCTATATTGCCATTATTAAAGTTGCGCAAAGTACAGGTATTCCATTGCAAGAAATTCAGGATGCATTAGGCCGTTTTCCTGCAAATAGTGCACTTACGTCGGAGCAGTGGAAGGAAATGTCCACACAATGGCGTGTTTCGTTGGATAAACGTATTCGGCAGCTCACGCGTTTACGTAATGAATTGGATAATTGCATTGGTTGTGGTTGTTTATCATTAAGTGATTGCCCGTTGCGTAACCCTGATGACGTATTAGGGAAAAGAGGCCCTGGCGCACGTATTTTAGAGCGACCTTAAATAACGATAGAATTATGTCCTGCTATTAATCACACTTTTCATTTTTTGGATAGCTGCTGCGAAAAGTGGCTATTTCCCCTCATATATCATCGCTTTGTTGACTAAATTGCCGCACTGGGTGGATATTTTTTGCGCCCAGCGGCTACAGCTTTTCGCTCATTCTGCGTAATTATTAGTTATGTTAATTTTTTGTAAATTCATTGTAATAAGATGAGAGCGAAAAGAGGGCGTCAACGATGAAAGGTTTGAATAGCAAAATTGCAATTGTGACTGGGGGCGCGACCAAAATTGGCGCAACAGTGGCAAAAGTGCTGAGCAGTTATGGTGTTAAAGTCACTATTTTTGATATTGACGCAGTCAATGGTGAAAAAGTCGCACAAAGTGAGCCAAATATTGATTTCTTGCCTGTGGATATCACTGACGATCAACAACTTAAACAGGGCATTGATCGTGTTGCTCAAAAGTATGGGCAACTCGATTTTTTGGTTAATCTGGCCGCGACTTATCTTGACGAAGGCCAGCTATCTTCACGACAAGATTGGTTAACTGCATTAAATATCAATGTGGTCAGTGCCGTTATGGCGGCGCAATTTGCCAAAGCACACTTTGTGAAAGCAGGTAAAGGTGCCATCGTCAACTTTACCAGTATTTCGTCTTCTGTTGCTCAAACAGGCCGTTGGCTCTACCCCGCATCAAAAGCAACGATGCTGGAAGTGACTCGCAGCCAAGCGATGGATTATGCCGATAACGGTATTCGTGTGAATTCGGTTTCCCCTGGCTGGACATGGTCCCGTGTGATGGATGAAATTACGGGGGGCGACCGCAAAAAAACCGACCGTGTTGCTGCGGATTATCACTTATTAAAACGCGTGGGTGACCCTGAAGAGGTGGCTCAAGTTGTTGCGTTCCTACTTTCTGATCTGGCGAGTTTCGTGACTGGCGCAGATTACGCCGTTGATGGCGGTTACTCCGCTATGGGCCCTGAACAGGCTAAACCTGCAATTCCCCGTCTTGCACAATAAGACACCATTTAAACTTTGCTGAGGAAAATACTATGCGTCGTATTGCTATCGTAGGTGGTGGTCAAGCGGGGATGCCGTTGGCTTTAGGTTTGTTAGATAAAGGCTATTTCGTTACTGTTGCGACAAACCGCACACCAGAGGATGTTAAAAATGGCCGTGTGATGTCGAGTCAATGCATGTTTGATATTTCGCTGCAATTTGAGCGTGATTTGGGGATTAACTTTTGGGAAGACAAATGCCCTCCTGTTGAAGGCATCGGTTTTACTGTTCCTCATCCTGAAAAAACAGGTGAAAAAGCCATTTCTTGGCGCTCGCGCTTAGACAACTATGCACAAGCCGTCGATCAGCGCATTAAAATGCCTTATTGGATGGAATTGTTTGCAGCACGTGGCGGCAATTTACATATTGAAGATGTTGGCGTTGCAGAGCTGGAGCGTTTGGCAGAAACCCATGACCTCGTTGTGTTGGCGGGGGGAAAAGGGGAAATTGTTAAACTGCTTGAACGTGATGAAACGCGCTCGCCATATGATAAACCCCAACGTGCCTTGGCACTCACTTATGTGCACGGCATGTTGCCAACGTCTGAATACTCTCAAGTGTCGTTTAACTTGATCCCTGGTGTTGGTGAGTACTTTGTGTTTCCATCCCTGACCAATAGCGGTGATTGCCACATTATGGTCTTTGAAGGTATCCCTGGTGGCCCAATGGATCAGTGGGGTGAGGCGCGTACACCGCAAGAACATTTGGCGTACAGTAAAAAAATCCTTAACACCTATTTACCTTGGGAAGCCGATCGCTGTCGTAATATCGAATTGACGGATGATAACGGCATCTTAGCTGGGCGCTTTGCACCGACGGTGCGCAAGCCTGTATTAACGTTGCCATCGGGTAAGATTGTGTTTGGTTTAGGGGATGCGTTAGTGACGAACGATCCATTAACAGGCCAAGGCTCGAATAACGCGACTAAGGCTTGTAAAGTCTACTATGACGCGATCTTAGCGCACGGTGATAAGCCCTATACTGCACAGTGGATGAACGACACCTTCGAACAGTTCTGGAAATATGGTCGCCATGTTGTGGAGTGGACAAACTCATTATTAGCGCCACCAGAGCCACATATTTTGCATCTGTTAGGTGCTGCCCAGCAATTACCATCCCTCGCACACACTATTGCAAATGCTTTTAACTACCCGCCAGTTCTGTTCCCTTGGTGGAAAGATGGGGCGGCATGTGAGGCCTACATTCAATCACAAATGATGGAAGAAGCCCGCGCTTAACGGGGAGGATTGGCTATGTCTATGATTGCAGAGGATACATTTATGTGCGAAAGGGAATGGGGTCATACCGAATTTGAGTCGAAAACCTTGCGCAACTTGCTCGGGTGCTACCCAACAGGGGTCGCAATCGTGACAACACGAACCGCAGATGGCCGTGATGTGGGGCTAACCATTAACTCATTTGCCTCGTTATCACTCGATCCACCATTAGTTTTATGGAGCTTAGTGAATCATTCACCAAACTTAGCGGTATTTCGTGATTGCTCACATTTCACCATCAATATCTTAGGCCACGGGCACCAAGAACTTGCTATGCGCTTTGCGAATCCACGCATTGAAAACAAGTTTGAAGAGGTGGCTATCCATCTGACCCCTGAAGGCGTGCCTGCTTTGCACGGCGCGATTGCGACGCTAGTTTGTGAAAACCACAAGCAAGACACTCTAGGTGACCATTTATTGATGGTGGGGCATGTGCGCCGTATCGGTAGTGAAACGGGTAAGCCGTTAGTTTTCCACGGCGGTGGCTTTACCGCTTTACATGAATCGCCATTGGCGTAGGAGAAACACCATGAATCAGCAAGCATTGATGACATTCGCTAAAGAATTACAGCAAGGCAATATTCAGGTTGTCGATCTAACACAAACCTTATCGCCATCATTCCCTGCACTGCAATTACCTGAGCAGTTTGGGCAGGTGTGGTCGTTCAGTATGGAGCAAATCTCCCGTTACGATGATAATGGCCCTGCTTGGTATTGGAATAACTTTAGTTGTGGTGAACATACTGGCACGCACTTTGATGCACCTATTCACTGGATCAGTGGTAAAGACCAAGCGAATAACACGGTCGATACCATCCCTGTTGAAAATTTTGTTGCCCCTGCCGTGGTGGTAGATGCAAGCAAAGAAGTGGCTGAAAATTCAGACTGGGTGTTAACGGTCGAGTTTTTGCAAAAATGGGAAGAAAAGCATGGCAAAATTCCCAAAGCGGCTTGGGTACTTTTTAGAACGGATTGGTCGAAAAAAGCGGATGATCCTGCGGCTTATGTGAGCATGCGTGAAGATGGGGCTCACACACCAGGGCCTTCCCAAGAAGCGGTTGAATGGCTCATTCACGAGCGTGACGTAAAAGGGTTTGGTGTTGAGACCATCAATACTGATGCAGGGCAGTCCTACAGTTGGCCTGTACCTTACCCATGCCACACCTTAATGCATGGCAACAATAAATATGGCCTACAGTGCTTGAAAAACCTCGATAAATTACCGCCAACAGGCGTAGTAATTGTTGCGGCACCGCTGAAAATCGAAGGGGGATCAGGTAGCCCATTACGCGTCTTGGCACTAGTGGGGTGAGGTATGGCAACACTTTCTAACCCACAAGTGATCGTCGTTGGTAGCGGGATGAATTCCTTGATGTGCGCGGCTTTGCTGGCGGTGCGCGGAAAATCGGTGTTGGTGTTAGAACGAAACGATCGCTTAGGCGGTTGTATTCGGACTGAAAATTTATTTGAAGGGTATACCCATGATCTGCTTTCTTGTTGGTATTCACTGTTTGTTGGTAGCCCCGGCTATCAAGAATTAGAACCCCATCTGAAAAAGTATGGATTAGAGTTTGCCCAATGCGACTATTCAACAGGGTTAGTCCAACCCGATGGGAAGTCTATTGCACTGAAGCGGGATGTTGCTGAGGCAGCTAAACAGCTCGATCTCATTGCGCCTGGTGATGGGCTAGCATTTCGTAAAATGGCAGACAAATTATTCACCCAAGATGCGGCGCTCACATTTGGTTTATTAGGGCAAAACCCTTATAGCGGCGGTATGTTAAAGCTGTTGTTTTCTGAATGGCGTAAACGGGGTGTCGATGGGTTGTTGGATTTTGCTAAATCAGGTGTGGAAAGCTTTCGTCGTTGGTCAGAACGTGAATTACAGCACGATTTTAGCCGCGCATTGATGGCGCCATGGGTACTTCACACAGGGTTAGGGCCTGATGAAGCGAGTTCGGCGCTAATTGGTAAATTAACCTTCGCTGCCGTTGTTGCTGGTGGGATGCCTGTCGTCAAAGGCGGCAGTTATCGCATCGTTGAGGCTTTTGCAAAAGTGATTGAAGCCCATGGTGGCGAGCTTAAAACGGGAATGCACGTTGAGAAAATAGTGACTCAAGGTGAGGGGAAAAATAGCCGTGCGACGGGTGTTATCGTCAATGGACAAATGATTAATACTACCGAAAGTGTGGTGTGCAACGTGACCCCAACGCAGCTATATGGCTCATTACTCGATAATGTATCGCCTCAGGTGATGGAAAGGGCAAAAGGCTACCGCTATGGCCGTGCAGGTATGCAAATTCATTTTGCATTAAGTGCGCCACCACCTTGGTGCAATCCCGAATTATTAAATGTTCCACTCGTTCATTTCACTGAAAGCATGGAACAGGTTTGTTTATCCGTAACTCAAGCGAACAATGGCTATCTACCTGAAAAACCAACGTTTGGCATTGGGCAACCTACTACGTTAGATCCCAGCCGTGCGCCAGATGGCGGATGGATTTTATGGATCCAAATGCAAGAATTGCCAAGGCGCCTAAAAGGTGATTCCGCAGGAGAAATTCGCATCCCTGAAGATGGGCGGTGGGATGAAGACGTACGAGAGGCGGTCGCGGATAGAATTCAGCAACGTTTAGAGTTAGTCATGCCTGGTTTTTCTTCGTTGATCGTGGGGCGCCACGCAATTTCTCCTGCAGATTTAGAAAGTTATAACTGCAATCTTGTCGGTGGCGATCCCTATTCAGGTACTTGTTCCCCCGACCAATTTTTCTGGTTACGGCCTTTTGCAGCATCAGGTCAAACAAAAACACACAAAACAGCGGTTAAAAACCTTTTTCATATTGGCGCATCAACACATCCAGGGCCTGGTCTTAGCGGTGGTTCAGGTTACCTTGTAGCGCAAAAATTGACGAAAAAATAGGACATAAATAAAACGCAAGGGAACTGCGAGATAACAGGCAAAGCACACACAGTAAGAAAACCCACTATGGCAGGAAACATGATGAATAAAAAAATAATCAGTCAGCTTGTTGCAGGTTCGTGTCTCAGCATACTTTCGTTTGGTACCCTCGCGACGGAAGGGGGTGGGCTAGGGATCTATCCCGATGGTCTCGAAAACTTTATGTCAGGTGCATTACCTCCGCAAGGTGTACATGTGCTGATGTATGGTGGAAATGCCCATTATGACAGTATTCGCGATAATAAAGGGGATAAAATTCCTGTGCCAGGTTTTAGCGTGAATGTGAATGTATTGGCTCCTCGCTTAATTTGGGTAACGGATCAAAAAATACTGGGTGGTGACTTAGCCTTCCATACCATCGTGCCATTATTGGATGTGACTGCAAAAGCGGCAGGTAAAAAAGAGACGAGTCGTGGGCTAGGCGATGTAACGTTTGGACCTGCACTGGGCTTCCACCCTTCGGCAGATTTACATTATGTGGTTGGGTTAGATGCCTATGCACCGACAGGAAAATACAGTAAAACAGACCCTTCTAGTTTAGGTAAAAATTATTGGGCGTTACAACCCGTGTGGGCAATTAGCTATATTCCCCCTGTGGGCGTGAATGCGGATTTAAAAATGATGTATGACTTCAATTTTCGCAATAACGATACGAAAACTCGCTCAGGGCAAGCCTTTCATGCAGATTATGGTTTAGGTTGGGGATTTGGTAATGGGTGGGTAGCAGGGATTGGCGGCTATGCTTTTTGGCAAACAACAGATGATAGTGGCCCGAATTCGGCCCAAGGAAAAGCGCGTGCTTACTCCATCGGCCCTTCAATTCGCTACGCGAATCCACAAGGCTGGTTGTTTACTGCTAAATGGGAAAAAGATTTTGAAGTCAGAAACCGCCCAGAAGGTTCTCAAATTTATTTAAAAGCCTCTATTCCTTTCTAACTATTTAATTTTATTGATTTGAATGCACAGCATAATAAAAACCATGCTGTGCTTTTTTATTTATACTGTAAATATATAAATGATATTCTTTGTGAATAAAAAGATAAAAATGTATCTTTATATTTAAATGAAGGTTTAATGGATTTTAACTTCTATTTTATTGGCGTAAGTTAAATTAACTAATTTATCCTTAATATTGAAAATAGAGTTGACTTAATGTTTTAAGTGTATATTATTTCGCTCGGTTTTTAGTTGTAATATAAACTAGCATTAAATTTCTATATTAAGATATTCTTATTGCATTGATTTTTATTTATTTTTTTAGTGTTTTGATCATTTAAAAATATAACATTTTTACTTTAACGTAAAAATTTATATGAATGCTTTATGGTCTTATTTTTGAATTTTTATGTGTGAGTTAAAAATTAATTGAAAATCTGAATAACGTATTTTTCATTTTTGTCTCTATATTAGATACCCCTCTATACTTTAGAGTAAAGAGGGTTTTTTTTTCTTATATTTTAATATCATATTATATACAATAGCTTAATAAATATAATAATTATTGTTATTAAGCTTTTTTTATACTTTGACTTGGTGATTCACCATAGCGTTGTTTATATTCAGCACTAAAACGGCCCATATGTGCAAATCCCCAACGCAGTGCAACCCCAGTGACATTGGTGGCTTCACCTGATAACAATTCTGCACGTACGCGTTCCATACGCAAATCACGTAAATATTGCATGGGGCTAATATCTAAAAACTCTTTAAACCCTGCATATAAGCTACGTAAACTGACACCTGCAATATGTGCTAATTGCTCTACTGTAATTGGCTCGTGGGCATGAGCTTCTAAGTATTCCTGCACGCGGCGAACATGACGGGGACGGATTGTCGCTCGGCGTAAGCCCGAATCTTCAGTATAGTTATGGGCGTGCGTAGAAAGTAGCGTGACAGAGACTAATTGTTCCACTTGCGTGGCAATTAACTTATGTTGCAGAAGATCAGGGGTTCTCGTAGCGCATTCAATCAGGTAATTCATCAACGTGCGCCATTCAATACAAGATTGCCATGCAAAGCCTAATTCAAACACGAGTGGTTTATCCAGCGTATGGCCAAGTTGGCCTACTAATGATCTCTCTAATAATGATCGAGAAATTCTTAACATGCATTGGTCGTTATCACTATTCCAACGCATGGTTGTTGACTCTTCAGGGCTTAATAAAGAAGCCATTTGCGGTGTAGATTCTAGACGTTTTCCACCACTTTCAATGATAGCACTGCCTGCAAGTGGCATTTGTAAAAGAAAAAAATCCTCTAATTTTCCTGGTGCAATTGTCACATCCGCACCATAGCGTAAGCGGCTTAAGGAAATATCACCCATAGGAATATAATGCATACGTGCATCAAGGCGTTGATGGGGATTGAGTTGATGAAATTGGTGCGGTTTCATCACTCGACCCACCATTGATTTTATTTCTTCAGGATCAGCGGATGTAAATAACAAACGTTCTGACGAACAGATCTGATTTTCAATCTGAGGCGCAGATGAATGGGACCACGAGTTGCTCAACATCGAAGGTACCTCCAAAATGAGTCGCCAACCCCTCAGTGACTGACTTAAGTAGTGGCTTGGCTATTTTTGCTTATTATAGGTTTTCTCAATGAATTCAATTAATTATTTTATTTAAGGCAAAAGTGCTTTAGGTTTTTTATTCAACATACTTTATTTTATTTATTATGATGATTAACCTTTTTGTTATTAACATTTCGTTAAAATATTTTTAACCAATTGTCAGTTGAACATATCATAAACAATTTTTCTTACCTAGCTAAATATGTGCAAAAACTATCCAGAAAGTGCAAGAAATCAGAAACAGTGTGGTTATTGTGATAGCCATAACAATATAAAAAATAAAGTTATTTTTATTTTGTTTTAGTAAAATATACATGATTAATCATATTGTTCGTTCTATTTGTATTTTAATTTAACTTTTTATTGGTTTCATTATCTAAAAATCAATTTTTTAGTGGTTTAAAATGCCAAAACCTTTTTTATTGTAGGGGTAATTGACTGTTACTTAATGATTTAACGCCTTTTTTATACATTATCTTTTGTTCTTCTTTATGGGCTATTTCTTGTCGTAAATCTCTCTTTTTCTCTTGTTTTTAAAGGTGATTTGTCCCTTATCTGCAGGGCTTATCCACTCTCTGCATAAATTCAATTTACATGATTAATCATGGATTGACCTTTAATTAACAAAAGAGATACAACTAAGAAACACAAAAAAGATAAAAAACGTTCTGACGTTGACTGGTGAGGTTAAAATGGCTGAGCGCTCGTTTGTTCAAGAAGTTCAAAAGTTACGACAAGGGCAAGGTGATGTTTTCAGTGGTGAAGGCATTCTTGCAGTGACAAAAGCCTTATTAGAATCTGGTGTTTCCTATGTTGCAGGGTATCAGGGGGCGCCAATTTCACATCTCATGGATGTTCTGGCAGATGCACAGGATATTCTGTCTGAATATGGTATTCGTTTCGAAAATAGTGCAAGCGAAGCGACTGCTGCTGCAACGTTAGCGGCTTCTGTTAATTATCCTTTGCGCGGCGCGGTAACATTTAAAGCAACTGTTGGAACAAACGTTGCTTCCGACGCTCTGGCAAACCTTGCGTCAGGCGGTGTATTAGGTGGCGCACTGATTATTGTTGGGGAAGATTATGGCGAAGGTTCCTCAATTATGCAGGAGCGCAGTCATGCATTTGCGATGAAATCACAAATGTGGTTACTTGACCCTCGTCCAAATTTACCTTCGATTGTTCAAGCTGTTAAAGATGGTTTTGATTTATCTGAGGCCAGTAATACACCCGTTATGCTGCAAATGCGTATTCGTTCATGTCATGTGCATGGGCAATTTGTTTGTGCAGATAACCAACATCCAAAATTTACAGTTAAAGATGCACTTGAAAACCCAACCCGCGATGTGAGCCGCATTGTGTTGCCTCCTGCGAGCTTTTTGCATGAAAAAGAGAAAATCGAAGCACGTTGGCCAGCAGCTGTTAAGTTTATTCAACAACGTGAATTAAATGAGTTTTTTGCTGAGGATGCTGATGATGTTGGCATCGCGTTACAAGGGGGGTGCTATAACACATTGATCCGCGCGCTCAACCAAATTGGTTTAGCCGATGTGTTTGGTAATAGCAAAATTCCATTATATGTCATGAATGTTGCTTACCCATTAATTGATGAAGAGTTTGAACGTTTTTGTCGTAATAAAAAAGCGATTTTAGTGTTGGAAGAAGGACAACCGAATTTTGTTGAGCAGAATGTTGCTAGCATTTTACGCCAGCGAAACATCGATATTGAATTACATGGTAAAGATATGCTACCAATGGCGGGAGAGTATAACACCGCGACGGTACTTGCAGGTCTGCGTTCTTTTTTTGAACGATACGGAAAAATAGAACCTCAAGTCAAAGCGGCTGCGAAACAAATTCGTATTCCAACAATTAACATTGCTGCTGGGCAAACCGAAGAATTATTGCCTGAATATGTCAATGCAGCAGAGCCAACACTCGATGACACTGTGCATGCGCGCCCACCAGGGTTTTGTACAGGTTGCCCTGAAAGACCTATTTTTACAGCAATGAAACTGGTTGAGCGTGAACTTGGCGAGCACCATGTCAGTGCTGATATCGGCTGCCATTTATTCTCTATTCTTCCACCATTCAACCTCGGTAATACAACAATGGGGTATGGCTTGGGTGGTGCAGGAGCAGCGGCATTAAATGCCAAAGCAGGGAAACGCGCGATTTCAGTCATGGGGGATGGCGGTTTTTGGCATAACGGCTTAACCAGTGGTATCGCTAATAGCGTATTTAACCGTAGTGATAACTTAACCATTGTTATTGATAACAGTTATACATCAGCAACAGGTGGGCAAGACATCTTGTCATCAACAGCACTTAACCCAACCCGCAGCACAGGCCATGAAATCGAAAAAGCAGTGAAAGGGGTTGGTGTGAATTGGGTGAAAACCATCAAGCGCACTTATGACTTAAAAACAATGACTAATACATTGCGTGAAGCACTGACTACCGATGAGAAAGGCCCTAAAGTACTGATTGCGCAAAGTGAATGCATGTTAAATCTACAGCGTCGCGAAAAGAAAAAAGTTCGTAGTGATGTTGCTGCAGGAAAACGCGTTGTCCGTGAGCGCTTTGGTGTTGACCCTGACACCTGTACGGGGGACCACTCCTGTATTCGCCTTTCGGGTTGCCCATCGTTATCGATAAAACCAAATCCAGATCCATTAAGAACAGATCCTGTGGCGACAGTGATGGACAGTTGTGTGGGATGTGGTTTATGCGGCGAGGTTTCACACGCTGCCGTTCTATGCCCTTCGTTTTTTAAAGCACAAATTATTACCAATCCAAATCGCTGGGACAAATTACGCCACCGTGTCCGCGGTTGGTTTATTGGCTATTTACAACGTCGTGATGCACGTCGTCGTGAAGAACTCAGTTTCTAAGGGGGAATAAATGCTTTCATCTCCATCATCAATCGCATTACAGCCCATTAAAATCGCCATTTTAGCCATGGGGGGTGAGGGCGGCGGCGTCCTCGCGGACTGGATTGTTAATTTAGGCGAAGAAAACGGTTATTTTGCACAAACCACCTCTGTACCAGGCGTTGCTCAACGTACAGGAGCAACGATTTATTACGTTGAATTGTTTCCTGGCGCGGATAATCCAGAAACGCCAGCACCTGTTTTGGCATTGATGCCAATGCCAGGCGATGTGGATGTTGTCCTTGCCTCTGAACTTATGGAGGCCGGTCGCTCTGTTCAACGTGGTTTTGTTACGCCAGAACGCACGACGTTAATTAGCTCTACACACCGTGTTTACTCTATTGCTGAGAAATCAGCCATGGGTGACGGTCGGGTTGATAGCCAAGCATTGATCCGCCACGCGGGGCTTGCAGCTCGTCAATTCATTCACTTTGATATGGCGCAAGCCGCTCAAGAAAGCGGTAGCGTGATCAGCGCAGTATTATTTGGCGCTTTATTTGGTTCAGGCGTTTTACCTTTTAGCCGCACACAATTTGAAGAAACCATCGTGCGCGGTGGTGTCGGGGTAAAACCCAGCCTGCGTGCATTTGCGCTTGGTGCTGAAAAAGCCGCGCAACCCGAAGAGGCATACCAAGCTCAATCAGCTCAAACAGTTTCGTTACCCCCTAAAAATAAACAAATTTCTGCGCTATTAGCGCGTATTGATCATGAATTTGCTCCTCATGTTCATTATTTAGTGACAGAAGGTGTTCGCCGGTTAATTGATTACCAAGACCCTGCTTATGCTGCGTTGTATTTAGACCGCCTTAACAACCTATTTGCGCAAGAAGGTGGCCAAGATGAGCGTTTACAACGAGCACTTGTTCGCCACTTAGCATTATGGATGTCTTATGAAGACACTATTCGCGTGGCTGACCTCAAAATTCGTGATAGCCGATTCACTCGAGTACGTAATGAAGTTCACGCTAAAGATGACCAATTATTGGATATCAATGAATTTATGCATCCACGTATTGAAGAGATTTGCGAAACGCTTCCCAAGAATTTAGGTAATTGGTTGATGAAGCCACATTGGTTTCACAAAGCGCTTCGCAAACTTACGCAACGAGGGCGAACAATCACTACCAGTTCTTTGTGGGGGTTTTTACAGTTATATGTGCTCGCCGCTTGGAGAAAAGGTAGACGCTCAACTTTACGCTATCAATTAGAAAATCAGCGAATTGAAAAATGGCTCACAGCAGTGGTTGATGCCGCACGGACAAACCCCGCTTTGGCAACTGAAATTGCGCAATGCCAGCGGGTAGTAAAAGGGTATAGCGATACTCATGCGAGAGGTTTGCGTAATTTTCAGGTTTTGATGGACATCGTGACGCGGCAAGGTAGCAAATTAGCGCCGATTAGCTTACGCGAATTACGTGAAGCTGCGCTTGCTGATGAATATGGCCATGAATTAAAGAAATGTCGCCAACGTTTGGCTATGGATTAAGGATAACATCATGAGTTTATTGAAATTTACTAAACCCTATAAGATCCATTTCTCTGAGTGTGATCCTGCAGGGATCGTGTTTTATCCACAATATTTCGTGATGTTCAATAACCTCCTTGAACGTTGGATTGATGCGCTGATCCCCCAAGGGTTTGCTGGATACATCCTCGAACAACGTTTCGGGTTACCTACTGTGCACCTAGAGGCTGAGTTTAAAGCCATTAGTCGCATGGGGGATGACGTTATCTTAGAGCTGATAGTTGAGCGAATTGGGCGCAAGTCACTCACGCTGCGCCAACGTTGTATCAGTGTGACGGGGGAGCTGCGTATGCAAGTGACACAAACCTACGTTACAACGTCGTTGATTACACACCAAGCCATTCCTATTCCAGAGGCCTTGCATCAGGCACTCACGGCTCAGTCAGCGGTATAAACAAAGGGGTACTTTCATGAATATAGTGTGTATTGGCGGGGGACCCGCTGGGCTGTACTTTGGGCTACTGATGAAACTGCAAAACCCACAGAACCGCGTAGTGGTCGTTGAGCGCAATCGCCCGTTTGACACGTTTGGTTGGGGTGTCGTGTTCTCTGATGCGACGCTCAACAACTTACGTCACGCTGACCCTGTGTCTGCGCAGACCATTTCTGCAGAGTTTAGTCACTGGGACGATATCGACATTCACTTTAATGGTGCCTGTAATCGCAGCGGTGGGCACGGGTTTATTGGGATTGGCCGTAAAAAGCTATTGAATATCTTACAAGATCGTTGTCTTGAGCTGGGGGTGGAGCTGGTATTTGAAACCCAAGTAACGGATGACCAAGCCATTGCACGTGAGTACAACGCGGACTTACTGATTGCCTCTGACGGGATTAACAGCGCGGTACGTACCCGCTATGAAAATGTCTTTAAGCCCGACATAGACCCGCGTCGTTGCCGCTTTGTCTGGTTAGGCACCAAAAAGATTTTCGATGCCTTTACCTTCCTATTTGCCAAAAATGAACACGGTTGGTTCCAAGTTCACGCGTACCAGTTCCAAGAGGGGTTATCGACCTTTATCGTTGAAACCACCGAAGAAACATGGCTCAAAGCGGGTATCGATCAGATGTCCCAAGAAGATGGCATTGCGTATTGTGAAAAACTGTTTGCCCCGTGGTTAGATGGGGAGAAATTGATTGCCAATGCAGCGCATTTGCGCGGTGCAGCAATTTGGATCCGTTTCCCACGGGTGATTTGTGATAACTGGGTGCATTGGACACAGCCTTCACCAGGTAAAGACGTACCTGTGGTGCTGATGGGGGACGCGGCGCACACCGCCCACTTCTCTATTGGGTCAGGCACCAAACTGGCTTTAGAAGATGCGATTGAACTGTGTGAAAGCTTGAAAACCACAGAAGGGGATTTGCGTAAAGGACTTGAACATTACCAAGCGGTACGCAGCGTGGAAGTGCTAAAAATTCAAAATGCAGCGCGTAACTCGACTGAGTGGTTTGAAAATGTTCGTCGCTATGAAAACCTTGCCCCTGAGCAGTTTGCCTACTCACTGCTAACACGTTCTCAGCGCATCTCCCATGAAAATTTACGCGTTCGCGATGCGGCGTGGCTGGATAACTATGAGCAGTGGTTTGCTACGCAAGCAGGCGCAACAAGGCATGTTCCTCCAATGCTTACGCCATTTCAGGTGCGAGATATTACGTTGAACAACCGCGTTGTGGCCTCGCCGACTTTGTTATACAGCGCCACTGATGGTGTGGTGGGTGATTTTCACACAGTGCATTTGGGAAGCCGTGCCCTAGGTGGTGTGGGATTAGTGATGACCGAAATGACGGCTATTGCCCCAGATGCTCGTATGACATTGGGATGCCCAGGGTTATGGAATGATGAGCAGGCGGTGGCGTGGCAACGTGTGACAAAATTTGTGCATCAACACAGTACGGCCAAAATCGGCATTCAGTTGGGGCATGCAGGGCGCCGTGGCTCAACCCAGCGGGGGTGGGAGCAGGAAAACTACCCGTTGCAGAGCGGGAATTGGCCGCTCGTATCTGCTTCTGCCTTGCCGTATTTACCGAACGTGTCCCAAACGCCAGCGGCTTTAACAGAAGCGCAAATGGCGACGGTGATTGACCAATTTGTAGCAGCAGCTAAACGGGCAGACCATGCGGGGTTTGATTGGTTAGAGTTACAAGCAGGGCACGGCTATTTATTGTCGAGCTTCTTATCGCCACTGACGAATAAGCGCACTGATAACTTCGGGGGTAACCTTGAAAACCGCCTGCGTTTCCCACTGGCGGTGATCCAGGCGGTACGCCACGTGTGGGGGAAACCGTTGGCGGTACGTATTTCGACCACCGATTGGGTTGAGGGTGGTACCACCGTGGACGAGGCCGTATTGATGGCCAAGGCGATGAAACAAGTGGGTGCTGACCTTATCGATTGTTCATCAGGGGAAGTGTCCCCTGAACAAAAACCCGTATACGGGCGTATGTTCCAAACACCGATGGCAGACCGCGTGCGCAATGAGGCGGGAGTCCCTGTGATAGCGGTGGGGGCAATTACAGATGCTGACCAAGTCAACAGCATTATTGCCGCGGGGCGTGCTGACCTTTGTGCTCTATCACGCCCGTTATTATCGAACCCTGCGTGGCTGCTGCACGAATGTGCCCGTCACGGTTGGGAGGTCACGTGGCCTGCGCCGTATGAATATGGGCGTCAACAGCTGTTGCAGCAAGTCAAATCCAACGGGCGTTAATCGCCCCGTGAATGAGGAGAACGAGCCGATGAACATGAAATCCCATGACCAATACCGTGAAAGCGTGGCAGGCCGCGCAGATGTAGCAGATACCCCTGAGCTTGTGGCGTATTACCAAGAGTTAGCCGACCTGAAAACGGGGGCCTTGTGGACGGTAGCAAACAAGATTGAGCCATGGCAGCCGCAGTCGTCGTCAGTCCCTGTGTTATGGCGTTACCGTGATTTGCGTGAACATGTATTGCGCTCAGTGGAGCTGGTGACCCCTGAAAAAGCGGGGAGGCGAGTGGTTTATCTCAATAACCCAGGTCGTCAAGACGTGGCGGCAGCCGTGGGCTGGTTGTACTCTGGCTTGCAAGTGATGCACCCAGGGGAAGCAGCATCTGCCCATGCCCACTCCTCTTCAGCACTACGTTTTATTATGGAAGGGCGCGGAGCGTACACCATCGTGGAAGGGCAAAAGATGATGCTTGAAGCGAATGATTTTGTGCTAACCCCGAATGGAACGTGGCACGAACACGGTGTCGCGGAAGATGGCTTGCCGTGCATTTGGCAGGATGGACTGGACATTCCGCTGGTCAATGCGATGGAAGCGGGTTTTTACAAAGTCCATCCAGACTTACACCAAGCACACACGCGCCCTATTGATTACCCTGTGGGGATGTGGGGCGGTACTGCCTTACGCCCACACGATATCGGCTGGGATAAACCCTATTCGCCATTATTTAAATATCAATGGGGGCCAACCTATGAGGCACTGTGCCGAGCCGCAAACGTGGCCGACGGTTCGCTATTTGATGATGTGCTAATGCATTACACCAACCCTGTAACGGGTGGTCACGTGATGCCCACCATCGGTGCGAGTATGCAATTGCTGCGCCCAGGGTTTGTTGGCAAAGCCCATCGTCACACGGGGAGCTTCATTTACCAAGTGGCGAAAGGCCAGGGGTATTCGATTATTAATGGACAGCGCTTTGATTGGCAAGAACGGGATATTTTCTGTGTGCCATCGTGGATGTTCCATGAGCATGTGAACACCTCACAGACTGATGATGCGTGCCTGTTCTGTTTTAACGACTTACCCGTGATGCAGTCATTGGGGCTGTATTACGAAGAGGCATTAGTGGACAACGATGGCCATCAAAAAATGACAGGCTAGGTGGTGGAGTAAAGGGCAAGATTCACGTCCTAACCTCGATGAAATTATTTATTTAATTGATTTTGTTAGTTTATTTATTTTTGATTAACCGATTTTACCTGAAATAGGCAGATGGCGAAACGCCGTATGCTGAGGAGAAAACACCATGCGCTTAATTACTTACCGTTCTGATATCACTGCTGCGGCCCGTTTGGGTGCGATTGTTGACCACCAAGTCGTCGACTTGGCGTGCTTGGCAGAAGAGCAAGGGCTGTACTTACCCGATAACATGCTGGACTTTATTGATTTAGGCCCGCAAGGGATACGTGTGGGGACCGAGTTGCTGAACACCTACCAAGGGAAATTTCCTGCAGGAACGGCTTGGCCAGTGCAAAACGTGAAAATCTTGGCACCGATCCCACGTCCCCGCAAAAACATCTTTGGTATTGGGCTCAATTATGTTGAGCACGTGGCGGAATCCAGTCGTACCTTAGACACATCGAAAGAGCTTCCTAAAGAGCCCGTGATTTTCTCTAAGCCACCGACCACAGTGATTGGCCCAGGAGATGCAATTGAACATAACGCTCAAATTACCCAACAACTGGATTGGGAAGTGGAACTGGCGGTGATTATGGGTACGCGAGCCAAAGGGGTGTCAGCGAAAGATGCGCTGAATTATGTGTTTGGTTATAGCCTAATGATTGACATGAGCGCCCGTGATTGCCGTCGCGCTGGGCAATGGATTTACTCAAAAGGGCAAGATACCTACGCACCATTTGGCCCATGTATTGTTACTGCGGATGAAATTCCAGACCCACACACCTTGGACTTAAGCTTAAAAGTTAATGGCGTGACCAAGCAATCATCCAACACTCGTCATATGTTGTTTAACGTGAACGCGTTAATTGAAGATATCAGCAAGGGGATTACTCTTGAGCCAGGGGACATTATTGCCACGGGTACCCCTGAAGGTGTGGGGGCAGGGCGCTCACCGCAAGAGTGGGTGTGGCCAGGGGATGTGATTGAGGCATATGTACAAGGCATTGGTGAGCTGCGCCATCCTGTAGTGGCGGTGTAAAAAAGGAGCCAAAGCATGTTGAACTTAGCGCAATTTAAAGCCGCAGCGGTGCAAGCGGCCCCCGTGTTTTTGGACACGAATGCCACTGTGGATAAAGCCTGTCTGCTGATTGAAGAGGCGGCGGATAACGGTGCCAAATTAGTGGCGTTTCCTGAAGTGTTTATATCGGGTTACCCGTATTGGAGTTGGGTGATGAACCCGATTGACGGCAGCCCGTGGTTTGAAAAACTGTGCAAATCGGCCATTGAAGTCCCAGGGCCAGAAATCCAAAAAATCGCTCAAGCTGCGGCACGTCACCGTATCAATGTGGTGATTGGCGTCAATGAGCGTAACCCGCACGGTATTGCTACCTTGTATAACACGTTAGTGACCATTTCTGATGAGGGTAAAATTCTGGGACGTCACCGCAAATTGGTGCCGACATGGGCGGAAAAACTGACATGGGCAAATGGCGATGCGTCCTCGTTAAAAGTGCACCAAACCAGCGTCGGGCCACTGGGTGCCTTGGCGTGCGGGGAAAATACCAATACCTTGGCGCGCTTTGCGTTATTGGCACAAGGAGAATTAGTGCACATTGCTAGCTATATTGCACTGCCTGTGGCTCCGAAAGATTATGACATGGCTGAGGCCATCCGCCTGCGTGCGTCGGCACATTGTTTTGAGGGAAAAGTGTTCACCATCGTTTCCTGCTCGACGGTGTCGGCGGAGATTATCGATGCGATATCAGCGAGCCACCCTGAAGCGCGTGATTTGTTGGCTCGCCCAAACAGTGCATTTTCGGGCATTATCGGCCCCGATGGTCGTGTGGTGGGGGAACCACTGATTGATAAAGAAGGGATTGTGTACGGTGATATTGATTTAAACCGCTGTATTCAACCGCGGCAAATGCACGATATCACGGGGCACTATAACCGCTTTGATATCTTCGATTTACAGGTAAATCGCCGTCCATTGAGTGCTGCCCGCTTTTATGGCGAGGGGCAAAGTGTGGATGAATTAAATCCCATGACTGATAGCGATGAACCGTTTGGGGAGAAAAAATGATGAGTCTGGCACGCACATTTCGGATTGGGCAGATTGTTCCGTCCTCGAACACCACCATGGAAACGGAAATTCCCGCCATTTTACGAGCACGGGAAGCGCAGTTTGCGGAGCGTTTTACCTTTCATTCCAGTCGTATGCGGATGAAAAAAGTGACCAAAGAGGAGCTGGCTCAAATGGATTCTGACAGCGACCGCTGCGCTCTTGAGCTATCGGATGCGGCGGTGGATGTCCTGGGGTATGCCTGCTTGGTTGCCATCATGAGCATGGGGAAAGGTTACCACCGCGTGTCGGAAAGCCGTTTACATCAACGTACGGTGGATAACGGCCACCCCGCACCGATTGTGACCAGTGCGGGGGCGTTAGTGGATGGGCTACATGCCATTGGTGCAAAAAAAGTGTCTATTTTGACGCCATACATGAAGCCGTTGACGCAATTAGTGATTGAGTATATTGAAAGCGAAGGTATTGAAGTGGTGGACAGCATTTCGTTGGAAATCCCTGATAACTTAGCAGTGGGTAGGCAAGACCCGCTGGCGCCAGTGGAAATCACTAAGAGACTCAACTCCAACGTGGATGCGATAGTCGCATCGGCTTGCGTGCAAATGCCATCATTGCCATCGGTGCAATTAATTGAAGACCGAGTGGGTTTACCTGTGCTGTCTTCTTCGGTGGCGACAACCTATATGATGTTGAAAAAGCTTGGCTTAGAGACACGGGCTGATGGATTTGGGTCTTTACTCAGTGGAAAGTTTTAGCTGAATTATCGTCTCCTTCTGCTACTCTTGAGGGGCTAGATTAAATGCAATTATGCATAGCGCGTATCGAGAGGGACAGATGTCAGACTCAAAGGTTTTTGTTGATAATTACTTGCCTGCCCTATTAGGGCAGGCATGGATGTTAGTTTCATCTGAATTTCATGCAATTGTTGAAAAAAAAGGGTTATCGGTATTGGAGTGGCGGGTGCTATCAACATTAGCGGGTAATGGCTCGATGGGGATCACTGAACTATCGCAAAAAACAGTTAGTAAACAACCGACAATTACTCGTGTTTTACAACGCTTAGAACAGCAAGGGCATGTGCTCCGTCACAATAATCATAGTGGGAGTGATAAGCGAATTACATTGGTGAGTGTTACCTCCAGTGGGATGGCATTAGTCGATGGGCTATTAGTTGAAGCACAACAACATGAAGAGGTGGTACTCGCTCCACTAGGTCTGCGTAAGAGTAAGATGCTTAAAGAAGTCTTACAGGAGTTAATTGAGCGCCATAGCTTAGAGAACGTAAGTGAGACAGGAAACACCGAGAAAAAAGCAACCAGCAAAAAACAATTAAAAAATAAAAATAACACTAAAAATTTAATTGAATAATCAATTAATGATAACTTAGAGAGCTATCTTATCTTAGATGAATGATTTTTGTATTACGGATATTTTTATTGTTAATTATCAAGTTGATAGGTAACTTTCTCACACTTGGTGACACTATTGGGGTAAATGATAACCTAATGATAGATAGGTAATTTCTGAATTTTGTTTTTTTTGTATCTGTTAATTAATTGCTACTTTACATTGATTCAATTTATCTATTAACTTCATTACTGATAATTAATGATTAGCTAAATATGGAGCAATCAATGTCAGTTGTGACACTTGTACTCGTTTTTTTACTTGCGGTTATTGTGAGTGTATTTATCTCGCGATTGCTCAAAGATATTATTCCATTACCCCTTATTCAGATAGCGCTGGGAGCTGGGCTGTCTCTGTATGGTTTTACGGTTGAATTTGAGCCTCATTTATTCCTCTTCTTATTTATTCCACCATTGCTGTTTCTTGATGGCTGGCGTATTCCAAAAGAAGCCTTATTCCAAGAAATTAAACCGATTATGTCATTAGCGATAGGCCTTGTTGTGGTTACTGTTATTGGCATGGGGTTCTTTATTCATTGGTTAATTCCTGCCATTTCATTGGCCGTTGCCTTTGCGCTTGCCGCGATTTTGTCGCCGACCGACCCCGTTTCAGTTTCTGCGATGACAGTAAACTCTCCATTACCATCGAGGATGGCGCACATACTGGAAGGCGAGTCACTGCTCAACGATGCAACCGGTTTAGTCTGCTTTAGTTTTGCCGTAGTGGCCGCGTTAACGGGGACATTTTCCCTTGCTTCAGCGGCGGGAGAATTCGTCTTTGTCGCATTCGGTGGAATTTTAATTGGCTTAGTGGTCGCTTGGGCAATTGGTTGGTTAAACCAATTTTTGGTTAAGCGTACAGGTGAGGAACCTGCTATCCAAATCATGATCAGCCTGCTAATGCCGTTTACGGCTTATTTACTTGCAGAGCACTTGCATGTGTCTGGTATTTTAGCCGCGGTTGTTGCGGGTATTGCTATGCACTATGAGAAAATTGCAGGGCGTATGCAGGCAGCGACACGGATGCAAAGTAAAGCCGTTTGGGACACTGTTCAAACGGCATTGAATGGGATGATCTTTATTTTGTTGGGTGAGCAATTACCAGGTATGTGGACAAACATGCCAGAAGTTGCGGCCGCCGCAGGGGCAAGCCATCCTTGGATGTTATTTGTTTACGTTGCAATTATTACGGTGGCGCTGGCAATCTTACGTTTTAGTTGGGTTTGGATCTCAATGACCTTGACCGTATTCCATAACCGTCGCCGTGGTAAAGAAGCGGATGTGGTGCATATTCGTATGATGGCGATTATGGCGACGGCAGGTGTACGAGGTGCAATTACATTGGCAGGTATTTTAACACTGCCATTATTGATGCCAGACGGTTCTCTATTCCCAAATCGTGATGTGGCGATTTTCTTGGCAATGGGCGTTATCCTGTGTTCATTATTGATAGCCAGTATTGCATTACCGATTTTAACAAAAGGTTTAGTCCAAGACTTGCCATATGACAATGATGAAATTCGTGCTCGGTTAGCGCTAAATGAAGCGGCTATGGCCCACTTACGTGAGCTAATGAACCACCCTTCAGAGGATATGGATGAAATCGCTATGCGTACCGAGGTTGGGGCACAATTGTTAGAAATTTATGGCAGACGACTCGATAACACCGATGAAACAGAATCTGATGTATATGATTTACATCGAATGATTGAGATGGAACGTCAAATGTCTAACTCTGCATTGAAAGCAAAACGTGAAGCGCTATATCTCATGCGGAAAAATAAAAACATTAATGAGCGGGTTTATCACCGTTTACGCGATGAATTGGATCTGAAAGAAGAAACGCTGAATCACCATAAAAATGGTAAACACTAGTTTATGAAATTAAAGGCCTGAATTTATTCAGGCCTGAGGTTGTTGACAAAGCAGGATAAAAGCGTGGTTTTTCCTGCTTTGTGTTATCAGCCGAAAATCAATAAATTGATTTTCCTCGTTTATTTTCAAAACTATCCAACCTGCAGCCAAACCTAATCGGTTTGTCAGCAGTCTGAGGCCTGAATTTATTCAGGCCTTTTTCTGAACAATATAAATGAGAGTGAAAACCGTATTTGACTAATCATATTGATGGCTGATAAGTTAGCATTAACTCTATTTAGGAAAAAAAATATGTCACAGGTTGTCGCACGTTTAAGCATGATTATTACCATCACTTAGTGGTGGGGATAAGCGACAACCGAAACCCGCCAGGCAAGGCGGGTTTTTTGTTCTTGTCTGGTCAAATCATCAGCAAGGAAACATATATGAATTTAACTGGAACACCACAACTCTCTGATAACAAAGTTCGTTTGCATTTTCTCTGTGGGAAAATTGCGTCTGGGAAGTCAACTCTCGCCAAACAGTTAGCTAAGCAGCCTCGAACGGTTTTATTGAGTGAAGATGAATGGCTTTCGACGTTGTACCCCAATGAAATCACAGAGCTTTCACACTATATCGCTAAAAGCGCCTTGGTGAAAAAGGTGTTGGAAAAACATATCAAGCAATTGATGGAGGCAGGTAATACGGTCGTGATGGATTTCCCTGCCAATACACCAAATCAGCGCCAATGGCTAAAATCACTCGCCCAATTATCGAATGTACCGTATGTTTTTCACGTTTTACAGGTTGATAACGATGAGTGCAAAGCACGCCTTGCAGCGCGTAATTTAACAGGTGAAAACCCTTTTCACACCTCAGACACACAGTTTGATTTAATCACCGCACATTTTTCTTACCCTGCGCCAGATGAACAATTAAATTGCCAGTTTTATCCTGAATAGGTGATATTTTCAGCGGTCTAACTTGTTCGCAGACTGCTGAAAATATTGATTATTTTGGACGGTACATCTTCACATTTTGTTGTTGTTCAATCCAATAGTAATCTGCGGGGCCACCTGCACGTAGCAACGGTTTTTGCACTGCACAATCATAAAGCCCATCAGTTAAGGTGGATTCATCAATATGCACCATGACAACCTCTCCCATGACCATCCACGTATCCAGTAATTGGCCATCAGCGCGTTTAAGTTGCTGATACTGAGTGACCACGCATTCCATCGAGACGGGAGTTTGTGCTATGCGTGGTGGCGAAATCAATGTTGAAGGTAGGGTGGAAAGTTGTGTTAAAGCAAACTCACTTTCCCCTCGCTCAAGGGTGGCACTGCTCATATTAACTTGCTCACCAAGGCTTAGTGTCGCAAGGTTATAGACAAATTCCCCTGTTTCGATGGCATTGGTGACAGAGTCTTTTTTACCCACGCTGGAAAAGGCCAAAATGGGGGGGAATAGTTAAAAATATTGAAAAAGCTATAAGGAGCAAGGTTGGTTCGGCCTTGGCTGTCACAGGTTGAGATCCAACCAATAGGACGTGGGCCGATTAAAGATGGAATAGGATCATGGGGAAGTCCATGCCCTTTAGTTGGTTGATAACTATAGAATTTGGTTGTCATTGCAAGCTCCTTTTTTGTTTTATCCTAACGGATAATAGGGGCTGGCGTAAGGTTAAAAAATGAAAAATGCAATGAACGCATAAAGTTAGCAGTCAGCGGATAGCAATGAGTGAATAATAGGCTGATATTACTCACCAATGCGCTGGATAAAACTAGAAGGGCTTTGTCCCAGCCACTTTTTAAACATGGTGGAAAAAGACCCGACACTGCTGTAACCCAAGTCAAAAGCCACTTCGGTAATCGATTTTCCTGCGGAAATATGAGTGATGGCACTGAGCAAGCAAGCTTGTTGGCGCCAATCTGAGAAAGACAATCCCGTTTGTGCTCCGAAAAAGCGGCTAAAAGAACGCTCACTTTTATGGAGTTTCGCTGCCCACTCTTGGGGAAGAGAGGTGATCTGAGGCGCCTTTAAAAATTCACGACACATATGGGCGAGGTGCTCATCCCGTGGGATCGGCGCATAAAATGGTAAAGGCTCCGCACGCTCAATTTCGTGCAAGATCAATTGGATCATGGCGCCATCACGGCCATGAAGGTCATATTCGATAGGCGTATCGACGGCTTCCAGTAATAACTGGCGAAGTAATGGTGAAACGCGGAGCACTTCGCATTTATTCCCTTTGCGTGGTGCCGCTGCGGGTTCGATATACAAGCTGCGCGTACTCACATTTAGCATGCGGGTTTCATGGGGCGTATTGCAGGGGATCCACACACCGCTATCTGGAGGAATAACCCACTCGCCATCATCTGTGCTCACTTCAATCAAACCTGTTGCACCATATAAAAATTGTGCGCGGCGGTGAACATGAGAGTCCAGTAACACATTCGGTAAGTAATCAGTTCCGATCGCGAGAACATCACGTGGAACCGAATCAACGGTTTTAAGGGGGATATTTCTCATGGAAATTCCTCTTGGCTGAAATACAAACATAATGATTTTTTTTCGAATATAGGCAATTTTTATTGATATAACCACATGTTTTCCATGGTTGGCTGAAATTCCGATCTCTTTGGCTGTTTTTCGAAAGTTGGTAAAACGGAAAATGATTACCCTAGCGCGGAAACCCAATGTATGCCTGAGGTAGAGTTATCATGGAAAATTACAACAATCAGAATGATGAGCAAGTCGGCCTGATTGAACCTTTAACCCGTCGTCGGTTTATTCAGGGCAGCTCTGCACTCATGGCTGTCCCTTTTTTAGCCGCAAATACGGTTGCTTCAACGCCAGAAAACCCAGATATCATTCCAACAAAAACGATTAATAATGAAGGGGAACGCGTCGTTTCCACTTGCAGTAGTTTTGACTGTGGTGGGAAATGCGATATTCGTGCGCATGTTAAAGAAGGTGTTGTCACGCGTATTAGCACTCGACCTGATGCTGATCTTGATGAAGATATGCCAATCATGCGTGCCTGCGTGCGTGGTCGTAGTTATCGGAAATTTGTTTACCACCCTAACCGGCTGAAATACCCAATGAAACGTGTTGGTAAACGTGGAGAAGGGCGTTTTGAGCGGATCAGTTGGGAGGAAGCCACCACGCTGATCGCAAGTAACATGCAACGAATCAATGAACAATATGGCCCCGCTTCACGCTTTGTTAGCTTAAGTACTGGGGTTACTGGGGGGATTTTTTCTGGTGCGAACATGTTACGCCGTTTATTCAATATCACAGGCGGTTTTTTAGAGAATTACCACTCGGTCAGTAATGGCAACACCATGGCGGTAACACCTTATACCTATGGAACTTCCGCGAGTGGCAGTACTTTGGATACGTTGGAAAATACTCCATTGGTGATTTTATGGGGGCATAACCCCAATGAAACCATTTTTGGGCATTCCAATCATTATTTCCAAAAAATGAAGAAAAATGGCACCAAATTTATTGTTGTCGACCCACGCTATTCTGATACTGCGTCGTCATTAGCTGACCAATGGATCCCCATTTTACCAACTACGGATAACGCGATGATGGACGCGATGATGTATGTGATCATCAGTGAAAATCGCCATGACCAAGCCTTTATTGATAAATATACAGTCGGTTTTGATGAGCACCAGATGCCTGATGGTGTGCCTGAAAATGAGTCATTGGTGGCTTATTTAATGGGCAAAAAAGATGGGGTAGTGAAAACCCCTGAATGGGCGGAACCCATAACCAAAGTTCCCGCAGATACCATCCGCCAGTTAGCACGTGAATATGCGGGTACTAAACCTGCAGCATTGATGCAAGGTTGGGGGCCTCAACGCCATATTTGCGGCGAGCGCTCAGCGCGTGGTGCAACGTTATTAGCGACTATCACGGGTAATGTAGGTGTGAAAGGGGGTTGGGCTGCGGGGTATGGTATGGCCGTTACGCCAGATTTACGCAAAACGTTGGCGGGCCCAAGCTTATTCGAAAACCCAGTTAAGGCGAAAATCAACATTACCAATTGGGTTCAAGCCTGTGAAGATAAAAGCCTTGTCACACCAAATAACGGCCTGAAAAATGCCGAAAAGCTCGATACCGAGATAAAAATGATTTTCTCGTTAGCGGGTAATTATATGACCAACCAAAATCCCGATATATTGCACGCCGCCAAAGTGCTGGAGGATGAAAGCAAGGTGGAATTTATCGTCTATAGCGACTTATATATGACACCGAGTGCCAAATATGCCGATATTTTACTGCCCGAAACCAGTTTTTTAGAGCGCTGGAATGTGGGGGGAACTTGGGGAACGGGTAACTACATTATTTTATCTGAAAAAGTCATTGAGCCAGAGTTTGAACGCCGCAGTGATTATGAGTGGTTGTGTGAAGTGGCTGAAAAACTCGGTGTAGGTGAAAAATTCAGTGAAGGCCGAACGGAAAAACAGTGGATTGAACATCTCGTTAACGATGCCCACCAAAAACGCCCTGAGGATGGAATTCCTACCTTTGATGAGCTGTTGGTAAAACGTCGTCATTTACTGAAACACAAACCGCATATCGGGCATGTGGCGTTTGAAAAAAACATTAATGATATTGAAAAACACCCATTTGAAACGCCATCTGGGAAAATTGAGATTTTCTCGAAGCGTTTGTATGAGCGTCATGATGTTGATATTCCAGCGTTATCTCATTATGTCCCAGCGATTGAAGGGCCAGAAGATGCATTAACGACACGTTTCCCGCTGCAGCTTATTACGTGGAAAGGCCGAAATCGCGCCAACTCAACGCAATTTGCTAACCCATGGCTGCAAGAAGTCCAGCGCCAAGAGCTATGGATTAATCCAATTGATGCTAAGCGCCGAAACATTGCTGAAGGTGATTATGCCAAAGTGAACAATGACCGTGGGGTAACACAAGTGCCAGTAAAAATCACTCAGCGCATTATGCCAGGGGTCGTTGCACTGCAAGCAGGTGCATGGTGGCAGCCTGATGAAAATGGTATCGACCAAGGTGGGTGCGCCAACGTATTAACATCAGCGCGTAGCACGGCAATGGCTCACGGAAATGCCCATCAAACATTATTGGTGGAGGTAACAAAAGCATGAGTAAATTCCACGTTTATCCCGCAGTTAGTGACAAACAACTCGGGTTTTATATCGATTCGGCACGCTGCTCTGGCTGTAAAGCGTGTCAGGTATCCTGTAAAGATAAAAACAACCTCGACGTCGGGCGCAAATACCGCCGTGTTTACGAAGTAACTGGCGGTGAGTTTATCGAAAACGGCACAGGGGGGCTGGTGAATAATGTCTTTGCCTATACGTTATCTATTTCATGCAACCACTGTGCCGACCCTATGTGTGTCAAAAATTGCCCGACCACCGCGATGCATAAGCGCGAAGGTGACGGCATTGTGATGGTTAATACGGACAAGTGCGTTGGATGTGGCACCTGTGCATGGTCTTGTCCGTATGGCGCGCCGCAGATGAACCCTGAGACACAACAAATGTCAAAATGCGATTTTTGCATTGACCTGCAGCTCAAAGGTGAGCAACCCGTTTGTGTGGCAACCTGCCCATTAGGTGCAATTCAGTTTGGCCCAATTGACGAGCTCAGAAAACGTTATGGTGAATTGGCGGATGTACGAGGGTTACCAGATTCCTCGATTACACACCCTAACCTTGTTATTCACCCACACCAAGGTTCTGGTCGTCAGTCTCAAGACACACAAGGAGAAACCAAATGAACGAATGGCCATTATTGTTATTCACCTTTTTGATGCAGTTATCTATTGGGTTAAGCATTATGTTAGGCGTTTCTGCAAAGAAACTGTCTTCGGTGTTTGCAGGTAAAATTAATTCGCAATTTTTCTTGTGGTATTTATTTGTGGCCTGTGTCTTTGCGGGGGTAGGATTATTATCTTCGATTACTCACTTAGGTGTGCCACTCAATGCACCTAATTCGTTGTTAAATCTTTTTTCCTCTTGGCTAAGTCGAGAAGTGGTTCTTACTGCCACCTACTTTACATTTTTAGGACTCACTTTTTTATGGCTTTGGTTTAAAAAAGAATTGTCTTATCTGCTACTGGGGATGGCGATTATTGCAGGGCTGTGTGATGTATATGCTATGGCGTCAATCTATCGTTATACATCAATGTTAACGTGGATGAATGATAATACTTATCTGATGTTCTACGGCACGATGCTAACGGCTGGCGCTGCGGGTTATTATTTATTAATCAGTTTATTACTGCGTTTTAAAGCAGGTAGCACTGGGGTACAAATTCCGACCCGCGGGCTGTGGATATTATGGGCAGTTATAGGGGGGAGCTTATTTATTCGCCTGGTTTATCAACCCGCTTATGAAAGTTACCTTGTCCACACGAGTTATAACAATGAGTCGATAACCTTTCCTATCGATTCTATTCATGCTTATCAAGCGATTTGGTCATTACGTATGACCAGCTGGGTGGTAGGAATGTTAGCGGTGATAGTTTTAGGCGTTGGTATATTCCGTCGTATGCGCACAGCGTCAAGTGAGGTATTAACTTCAAACGGTCAGGGCTATTTAGTGCTGGGGTGTGCCTGTGCGATTGTTGCTGAGTTTATGCTGCGTTATTGCTTTTACTCTATTCATATTTAAGGCAATTGTGATTCATTTTTTAGGAAGTCTTGGTCATTATGATCCACTTTTCACATTACGCAGCGGCTTTTAATATTTTGGGGACTTGCTATTTGTTTTCGCCCAATGATGATGCAAGTCACTATGCATTAAGCTTTTTTAAATTGGATGATTTTGCTGAACAATGGCCTTGTAAAATAAGTCCTCAATTGAGCCATCAAATCACGCAGTTTTTAAATATTGAACGGCAACAATTACATAAGCAATGGGCTGATTTGTTTATTGGCCTCAATACATTACCCGCTCCACCTTGGGGCTCGGTGTATCTCGACCCTGAGGGGGTATTGCAAGGTTCTTCAACGCAAGCGTTAAGTGCATTTTTACAACGCGAGCGGTTAAAAGTGCAAACACGTTACCCAGAACCTTCAGACCATGTTGGTTTAATGTTATTTCAGGCAGCGGTATTAGCGTCAGAGGTGAGAGAGCGTGCATTAAAAGAATTACTTGTTGACCATTTGGAAAGTTGGTTACCACAGTTTTACCATCAACTAAATAGAACAATGCCAAACTCTTTTTATTCGCCATTAACTGAGTTAGCGCTAGTCACAGTTAAATCATGCCGCTAGTCTTTTATCAATGTGACTTTTAATTCAGTATATTTGAATGTTAAATGGTTAATTAAACGTAATATTTGAATGAGGAAATAGTTAACAATTTATAATTAAATGAAAATTGATTTAGTTATAAGAAATGCAAATTAAAATGATTCCCACTTTAATTTTCTAAGCCATAATACATTTTTACGTCATACTACTTAATGATAGGTGTTTACAGCGAAGGGGGTATAAAGTGGTCAATCTATTTAATCGGCTGTTGTCCCATGAAGATGCGGGAAAATTACTGTTACGTCTTTCTGTGGGCGGGCTAATGCTGTTCCATGGAATGAGCAAGTTAATGACAGGTGCTAGTGGTATCAAGGCGTTACTGGCTTCTTACGGTCTACCTGAATTTATCGCTTACGGCACTATTCTAGGCGAAGTCGTTGCCCCTATTTTTATTATTTTAGGGATATTAACTCGTCCATCTGCATTGTTAGTGGCGTTTACCATGGTTGTTGCATGGCTGATGATTGGTTTAGATAAAACCTTCGTTCTGGATAAAACAGGGGCATGGGCGATTGAAAGTATTGTGTATTTCTTCTTAAGTGCCATTGCATTGGCATTTATGGGCTCAGGACGATTTTCAGTGATGCGCAATGCATGCTGGCGATAAATAAATTTTAGTTAAGTGTTTTGACATTGCTTTGAGAAAAGACCATCAAGATTTTCTGATGGTCTTATTTTTTGTCTAACGTACTGGGAATTCAAGGTGAGCGATACTTTTGCATTATTGGTAATTTAAGCCATTTTAGCTATAATGACTAAACAAGCCATTTTATCCTGTAGGTGATGTATGGAAACGATCTCCGCACAAGTTGCTAAAAATCAATTTGGTGATTTATTGATGAAAGTTCAACGTGCGCCTGTTGAAATAAGTAAACATGGGAAGCGTGTTGCTGTTGTTATTTCTTCTGATGAATATGACCAGTTAATGCAGTTAAAATTACAGAACTTAAAAGCGGTTTTGGCTGAATCTATTTCGCAAGCAGAGCGCGGGGAATTTCATAGTATTGATGATGTATTTGCTCCATTAACTAGGGATGAACTTGATAATAAGGCTTAAGGATGAGCGTTAGGTTTACTCAGAAAGCGAAAGGCCATATCCACTCAATTAGGCTTTATTCTATGCGTAGATGGGGGGCTAATGTTGCAGAGGCTTATGCTAACTCATTACGAGTGACAATGACCGACATACTCGCGAGCCAGCCATCTCTTGGGCGTGATCGCAGTGAAGATTTGTATTTGGGGATTTTCAGCTTCCCTGTCGAAAGTCATATTATTTATTATCGAAAAGCGCCTGAAGGTATTGAGGTGCTGGCAGTATTACATCATACGCAAGATCCCCATTCTCATTTATAAAAATTCGTTTTTGCGATAAGTCAATTTTCATTAGGTATTTGATATTGCTTTTGAAAGAAGACCATCAAGATTTTCTGATGGTCTTCTTTTTTGAACAATAACCTGTTGAATTAGTCATTTTTCAACACAGTTTCGCGGAAAAATAGGTCTAACAAGCTGCTGTCTCGACATGCAGGTTCAGGAAAATCCAAACGCTCAGCGCGTTCAACGGTCTCCATCACTAGCGCATCTATCGCAGGGCGCCTTGCACCATAATGGCTTTCGTCGACATTCGACTTTATCACTAACAGTGCTTCAATTTCTGCCAACACAGATTTATTGGTAACGGTTGCAGTCACTAATTCTGAAAAAGCCATCGGTGGCATACTTTTATGCATTTCTATCCAACGCAGTGCTAAAACGGCTCTAAGCAGATAAAAATACTTTTTAAGTTTGACTTCTTTACCTTTAAAATCCGTATGTAAGTTACGCTTACTGATTGATAAATAATGATATCTAGACTTTAATGGTGAATAAAATCTTGCAGCAAGTTGCTCTAGCTCAGCAAAAAAATCATTGTCTTTAAAGTAGACAATAGGGGAATGTAGCCATTCTATTAATGCGGGGTTTGAATTACGCATTAATTTTAAAGCCTTGGATAATTCCCAGCCAGAAACGTCCAGCTCATCATCTATCGGTTTCTCTATGACATCCCGCTTGGGGTCTAGCGTTAAGTACCAGTCTAATTTATGAACATAGATAAATCGCACATCATAGTCGCTGTCGCGGGAGGCAAAGCCCCAACCGCGACTGCCTGATTCACAAGCAAAAAGAACTTTAACGTGGTGACTTTCTTCTATGTCTTTTAAGGTACGGTATATCCGTTCTTTCATTAGCACGGATACGCTTCCACGGTTGGTTTCCATGCTTTCTCCTTTTTTAACCTTTCACACACACCACTTGGCGTAGGGTATGCACGATTTCAACTAATGATGATTGCGCTGCCATTACGGCATCAATGTCTTTATATGCCATTGGAATTTCATCAATCACATCGCTATCTTTTCGGCACTCAACGTGCGCAGTTGCCATTTTTTGGTCGCTGACTGAAAAACGCTTTTTAGCCTCAGTTCGGCTCATCACACGGCCTGCACCGTGACTGCAAGAGCAAAAACTTTCTTCATCGCCCAGTCCGCGCACAATAAAACTTTTCGCTCCCATTGACCCTGGAATGATCCCCATTTGGCCTTTTCGAGCAGACACTGCGCCTTTTCGTGTCACCAAAATTTCTTCACCAAAATGTAGCTCTTTTTGCACATAATTATGGTGGCAATTTACCGCTTCTTGTTGGGTGGTAAACGGTTTTGGAATTTCACGTGAAAGTGCTTCCAACACACGGTGCATCATCACTTCGCGGTTATGGCGGGCGAAATCCTGCGCCCAACCCACGGCTTCCATATAGTCATTAAAATGCACGCTGCCTTCTTCAAAGTACGCTAAATCCCTATCTGGCAAATTAGCGATATGTTGCTGCATATCCTTTTGTGCCAATGAAATGAATAGGTTACCTATCGCATTTCCTACTCCGCGTGACCCGCTATGTAACATCACCCATACACGATTTTGCTCATCCAAACACAGTTCAATAAAGTGGTTCCCCGTTCCCAGCGTTCCTAAGTGGTTATAATGGTTAGTCCCACGTAGTTTTGGGTACTTATCGCAAATACGTTTAAAGTCCTCATCCAAATGCGCCCAATGGGTATCCACAATATCTGGTGTACGGTGCCATGCGCCTTTATCACGTCCGTGTCGATGAGTCGTTCGTCCGTGCGGCACAGCGGCTTCGATAGCAAAACGAATATTCTGTAAGCTATCAGGCAAATCAGACGCGGTTAGGGATGTACGCACTGCAATCATTCCACAACCGATATCGACTCCCACTGCGGCAGGGATAATCGCTCCTTTGGTTGGGATCACACTCCCGATGGTTGATCCTTTCCCTACGTGTACATCTGGCATTACTGCTAAGTGTTTAAAAATAAAGGGCATCTTGGCGGTATTTTGCAATTGTGTTACCGCTTTCGGATCAACAGGAACGCCGTTAGTCCACATTTTTACAGGTACGCCAGTTTCTTGAATTAATTGATTGAAATTATTATGACTCATTGTTATTCCTTAATTTTTACCAATCCGTTTAATACTTGGTCTAATCCACCGTAAACGGAAATTTGGTCGATTCGATGTGCGATGCTTTCTAAGGTTTCGAGCTCTTTTAAGCGCAGCGCAACAGGGTTGTTTTCCATCACTTTGGCAGTATTTAACAGCGAACGCGTGGCGGCCGTTTCTTCGCGGCGGCGGATCACGTTAGCTTGTGCTGATTTTTCAGCTTCAACCACTTGGGACAATATAGTGCGCATTTCGCCTGGTAAAATAATGTCTTTTACACCAATGCTGTCGACCTCTAAGCCAAACTCCGCAATACTTTGCACCACTTGCATTAGCATGAGTTCATCGATTAACTGCTTGTTTTCTAATAGTTCATCCAGTGTGCGGGTGCCCACGATCTCCCTTAATGAAAACTGTAATTCACGGTATAAATGTTCTACTGGCTGACTCAATTGAGAAAATGCATGTAGCACATCGGCATAGCGCCAGTTAGCCGACAAATTAATGCGCAACGTCACTTTATCTTTGGTTAAGATTTCTTGCCCGCTGACTTCCAGTGATTGTAAACGCGTATCAATAATGTCAATTTCAGGCGTGTGTTCTACACGCCAGTAACCGTGCGTACCTGCTTCAAGTAAACCCGTGATTTCACCATCAATTTTTAACACGCCAATATGCCAAGCGGGTATTTGAGCGACAAGACACAGCTCGCTGCCTTTGATACGTTTTTTCGCGGCTAAGCGCTGTGTTAAGGCTTCTGGTAACACTAAATGCCCCACTTTTTGTTTTTCGACGCGCAGTGTATTGCCAGATTTCCAGTACAGACGGCGCGTTGCTGGCGATAAAATTTCAACCAAGTTATTGTGTGAATATAAAAAACCAATCTCATCATCTAATAAATCAATATCAACGCCATAGGAGGCTACCCAATTTGGGTGATATTGGCGAATTTGCTCAGCAAGCACAGAATCAATTGGTTTATCAATGGACTGTGAGCAAACATCAATGATTTGAATCTCAGGCTTCTGTTTAACTGACCAAAAACCGTAATTTCCCGCTTCTAACAGGCTTTTTATTTCACCATCCACTTTGAGCAGGCCAATTTGCCCCGCAAAAATTTGCGCCATTACACATAAATCACGGCCTTTAACCCCTTTTTTGTGCACTAAATGATCTGTTAATTCATTGGTCATGGCTAATTGGGTCACGTTATGTTTTTCGATACGTAAATCATCGTTGGTTTTCCAGTATAAACGGCGTGTTTGTGGCGCGATAATTTCAACTAAATGATGATGTAAGTATAAAAAAGCGACTTCATCATCGGATAAATTAATATCAACACAATACGTATTTACCCAATCCATATGGAATTGGCGCAAATGATTTGCCAGTTTTTCTTCAATCGGTTCATTGTTTAATGTGAAAAATGAAACCGTCAGTTTATTAAACCAATCTTGTACGCGGTGCTCGCCTGCCACTAACAGTTGTTTGAAATCACCATTTTTTGACGTTAGTGCAATAAGTCCTTGAGCAACATTTATTTTTTTCATTATTTTTCCTTTTATTTATGTGTCTGGCGCTGAAGAACAAAACGAAGTTATGAGGGGAAAGAAAGAGCGCCAGATCGGCTGTCTAAATTTCTGCTCATCACTCGGTGAGGCTCTCGAGTGCCAGTTGTTAGCTAAACTTCAGCTAGGTTTTATTTACGTTTGGAATCGTATTTTAAGTTCAGGAGTCGAACCTGATAGCTAGGCTATTACCAAGGTATCTTACCGACGGCGGCATACAGACCATGTAGTGACAACAGCCACCATGTCTGCACCGGTTGAACGCGAAGTTCAGACATTTTCCGGCAGTGGATAAATTTATAATTGCCAGAAGCGTGCCAACTTTTTAAATGAGGTGAAAAATATTTTTATCTTAATGAAAAATAAAGACTAATTATTTTTTGGCTAAATGTTGCTTACAATGAGAGAGAAAATGAATTAGGCTATTTATTATCTTTTTATATCGTATTTTATAAATTTATATAAATCATGAACGAGAAACGCAAGGTTGTGATAGGTGTGCTTGGCACGGTATTAGACAGGCGAGGTAAAAAAGCCAATCGCTGGACCAAATGGCGTCCAACTGTGGGGCTATGCCAACAGCCGAATATCAATATTGGTCGCTTTGAATTGATTCATCAGGTCAATGACTACTCGATGGCGCAGCGTGTTAAAGAGGATATCGAGCAAGCCTCACCGCAAACGGAGGTCGTATTGCATGAGGTGGATATTGCAGATCCGTGGGATTTCGAGGAGGTGTATACCTCGCTGCTCGATTTTTCTGCGAGTTACCCCTTTGATACGGATAACGAAGAGTACCTTGTGCACATCACTACAGGGACGCACGTGGTACAAATTTGTTGGTTTTTATTAACTGAAGCGCATTATTTGCCCGCTAAACTTATTCAAACATCACCCAGTGAAAAGGGCAGGGAAAAAGACCCGATGGGTATTCACACGGTGATTGACCTTGATTTAAGCCGTTACACCCATATCACTAGTCGCTTCCAAAAAGAGCAACAGCAGCAAGTTTTGTTTTTAAAATCAGGTATTGCCACGCGTAACAGCGCGTTTAATACCATGATTGAGCAAATTGAACGGGTGGCGCTACGTTCAAAAGCCCCTATTTTATTGAATGGCCCGACAGGTGCGGGGAAATCATTTCTGGCTCGACGAATTTACCAATTGCGTGAAAGCCGTCACCAAGTGAAAGGGCGGTTTGTGGAAGTGAACTGCGCCACGTTACGCGGTGATAATGCCATGTCGACGTTGTTTGGCCATGTGAAAGGGGCATTTACGGGGGCGTTAAACTCCCGAAAAGGGCTGTTAAAAGAAGCGGATAGCGGCATTTTATTTCTCGATGAAATCGCTGAGCTCGGCCTTGATGAGCAAGCGATGCTGCTTAAAGCCATCGAAGAAAAACGTTTTTTCCCTTATGGCGCCGATGAAGAAATTCACAGTGATTTTCAATTGATTGCGGGAACCCATCGCAACTTGGTGCAACAGGTTGAAGAGGGGAAATTTCGTGAAGATTTATTCGCCCGCATCAATATGTGGACGTTTGCTTTACCTGGTTTGCGCGATCGCCGTGAAGATATTGAGCCGAATATCGATTATGAGCTTGTGAAGTTCAGCCAAGATGCGCAAAACCAAATCCGTTTTGATAGCGAAGCGCGCAACGTGTATGTGAAATTTGCGTGCTCAGAACAGGCGTTATGGCGCGGTAACTTCCGCGAACTGGGGGCATCGATTAGCCGAATGGCAACATTTGCTGAAAAAGGGCGGGTCACCAAGTCGATAGCTGAAGAGGAAATTGAACGTTTGCAATCCCAGTGGCAAGTTAAATCAAGCAATCCATTACCTAAACACGTGGGTGAAATTGATTTATTCGACCAACAACAGTTAGCCACAGTACTGGATGTGTGCCGCCGTTCTTCATCCCTTTCAGAGGCGGGGCGTGCACTATTTGCGGTATCTCGGCAACAGAAAAAACAACCCAATGATGCAGATAGACTACGAAAATATTTGGCGAAATTTGGGTTAGATTGGGATAGTGTGAAAGCTGACGGTTAAGAGGCTTTATATTGCTAAATTGCAGAAATAAATCTCTCCGCTGAGGCTGAGATTTATGGTTTGGTAGATACGGTTTGTTGTGTTCGTGACTTTCTAACCTGAGGCGCCCTGAAATGGTTTTTCAGGGAGATAGCCATTAATTGCCGAGATTAAAGTTTTTGAGCCATCTCAAATTGATCACCGCTGTTATGACAATATGGCCCATAATGCTTTTTTTATTTTTTCTACCTGTTCAGTTTGATTTTTTCGACTTGATTGGAGAGGACTGACGACTAAGGTTGTGTCAGTTGAGTATTTACCATTCACACTCGCGTTAATATTGTGATTGCCTGCTTTTAGCTCAGGTAATGTCACATGATAAATACCCGTTTTTCCTTCTTTCGCTGGACGTGTATAGGCTTGCCCATCAATATTGACGGTAATTTCAGTTTCACTGGTCACCAAATTGCCATATTTATCGATTAGCTCGATAATCGCAATGCTATCTGTGCCAGACACCCGCTTTTCTATGTTAGTGATTTTCACCTTATCAACATGGGATGTTCCTGCTGCGTTATTAACCTGTACTGCAGTGAGAGGGCTACGGGTACTATTGATGAAGGTCGTTAAATCATTGCTCCCAACGTCTGTTAATGTCAAAGTAGTGGTGTAAGACCCATCGTTATTATCCATCCAGTTTAAGGTATTACCTTTGTGTTTACCGATATCGATATTCTCGGTATTTAAGCCCGCTAAGCCATTACCAAAGGTATCAGTCACCGTTACCGTTATATCAAGAGGATTACCGGATTGAAAACGGTGACTGTGATCAAGCGTGATAGCCACTTTGTCAATAACGCCTTTCCTGCCTTGTTGACCCATTTCGTTTGAGTTATTCAGTGGCTGCTCAATCAGTGTGCTTTTCTTGATTGATGCAATGCCACTTGCACTCACATGGACATCATCTATTGCATCGCTTTGGCTATATTCAGTAATAAACTGTCCTACCTTGTTATCATCTGTTAGTACGGGAATATTCACCAGTGTTAGCAGGTCATCAGAAGTTAGCATTTTTGCATGGCTAGCCATAACGAGTATGATGGCTGAAGACCATATTGTCGTAAAGAGGACAAAACCATTTGAAATCTTGTGTCTCAGTGTGGATTTTATCGTTGACGTAGCGGGGTTCATTCAATTTATTCCTAGTTTTATATTAACTCGGTTATTGTTGAATTTTTATATAGGTAAGAGCTTGTGAATTACTCTGACTTAAACAGAAGAGGAACTTCCAAAATGGAAAGACGTGGAGTGGAAGGCTTTTACTGGCAATGTTAAAAGCAACAGTACTGTGCATATATCCAATAAATCCATCAACTGGCGAGTTGAATTAAAAAATGTTAAGAACCAAATTTTGCCTCTGAGAGAGCAAATAAATTAAACTTATTTTATCGCAAGTAGTGTTATCCAATTTTTTGAAATAGTTCCCTTAATAAACTTAACGATGTATGTCTGTTTTGCTCATTTATTGAGGGCTTGAAAAGACTCTCTGTGCTTGGTTGAATATATGAGGTAGGTGCATACTTTAGAAAATTCACTTGTATTGTTCTACTATCGCCATTCAAGGTAGCAATGATATCTATGGAACCTTCAACTAAGCTGCTGATCTCTAATTCCGTATTTCCATACTCATCAGTCAGGTTAGCTGGTGAGATAATGCCATTTGAGGCTTCAAAGTGAACAAGTGCACCAGCAATGCTTTGTCGGCTATTATTTATAATACGCAGTTTGATTTTGTTTTTACTGATCCCATCTGCCGCTACATTGTTTCGAATGATATCAATACTACTAATAAATGACTGACTAATATCGGGTTTAAAGTGATACATTTCATTAATTTCTGGGCCATACTCAGTGTTTGCTTTTACTACATAACTTCCTGATATAAAAGTAGTAAATAGTATGGATGCCTCGCCTTTATCATTGGCGATAATGTTATATTTTTGCTCAGAAACCGCTTTTTTAGCTTTGGCTTTCCACATAAAATGATTAAGTAATGAATAATATCCCGTATTTTTTTGGTCAATAGATCTAAGATTTGCAGGCAATACGAAGTTGACTTTCGCATTGGGGACAGGGTGACCAAGAGGATCTTTAATTACGATGGCGAATGTATTTGCGTCCTTACCATCAGCGATACCATTATTTCTTTTCTTGGTATTTTCATGAGTGATAGTGAGCGCGCCTGTGCCAGTTACTTCAATTAACGTTTCCACTTGTGGTGAAACATTGCCTTTCGTGTCATAAACCGTCACGGTTAAGCGATAGAGGTTGAGCTGTTGGTTTTTTAATGCGTTGTTGGTAATTTTGTAAGACGGCAATTTTACTGAACTATCTATTCCATTAAGGTGGAGTCTTCCCCCAGCAGCTATCAATTCAGGGGCATCTACAACTATTTTTTCTATAGGATATTTAGTAGTTAAGTTGCGGATAATAGAGCGTTCTTCTCCTGTCACGCCCTGAATAACTTTCGGTAATGATAACGAAATTAAGGTTTTCTTCTGGTACTCCAACACAATATTGTTATTACGATTAACAAAGTCATAGCGATTGTTGGGAATATGACGATTAGCCTCTATTACTGAAGTATCAAGGTGCTGCTCTAAGCTTCTCCCTAACAACCAGTTGAACGCAATTTTTGCACCTGTTTCATTTGCTCCATTATTACCTATTCTATGTTCTACATTTAGAGCAAGGAGGGGGAATGGAGACCAGTTGACACCGACGGTAGCAGCCATTGGGTTTTTCTGGCGTTCATTTGTACCAAATAAAGCCACGTCATCACCGTAATATTGTTCAAGTTTTAGGTTAGCACCTAAATTAGAATAAGCGGGTAGCCAACCTTCAAGTTGAATATCCCAGCCGTTGGCTGGGCGTACATAATAATTATAGGCTAATTCGGATGCACTACGCCAAGTCGATAGCCCTAAATAGCTATTCGTACTCACCCTAGCGTAATCTTGAACATACTCCAAACCAAGTCCTAAGCGCGAATGGTAATGGGATAAATCATGGTCAAAGAAAGCATTTATCCCGACCATGCTATTTTGATGAAAATGACGTAATCCAATACCATTATTACTTTGCAGACGACCATCAGTACGATGAATACTGTGCTGAGAAAATAGTAAAAAGTCATGTTGGTCATACCAAGGTACTAGCCAATCTAATTGAGAGGTTTTAATTGATAACTTTTCATTAAGGTTAATATTTAGCCTAGTATTACCTGCTTTAGATAACCAATGTGTTATTTCATCAGTAGCGATATTTGCGGCTTTATGGCGAGCGTAATCTTGTGCCATATCTGCAAGTTTTTTTTGTTTTTTTTCTTCAGATACAAAGTTTGCTGCATTTTGCCCATATTCTGCTAAAAAACGTTCAGTGCTATCTCCTGATTGGGTTCCCTCAAATTGAAAGGCATTGCTACCTAGCGTAGGTAAATCGTCTAAATAGGCGATTTGGGCATAACTTGGCACTATTAGCCCAATAGCCGTGAACCAAATTACCGTAGAGAGTATTAAACTGCTCGGTAGTTTTGAGTTCAATTTTGACGAAGGGGAATTCATCGAACATATATCCTGATATCAATATTAAGACTGTTATTTTCAGGGTAAATAGTGGTCTGTGCTTGTGAATTGATTGGATTTAAACGGAAAGGGTATTCGTGTTGTGGAATCGTTCGAAATGGGCGTTGCTATCTTTTGATTAATAAAGTTTTTTACTCCCCGCTCTAAAGTAGAGGGGGGAGTGTCTAAGATGCTAAGGTGTTACTGACACGGTAAGCTTAGGGCTTGAATGCCCATTGATTGAAGCAATAATGTTAGTGTCACCAGATGGTAATAGTGTTAAGTAGGTAGAATAATCTCCATCACTTTCTTCATTCCAGCCCAATATATTGGCGTTATGGTGGCCAAGGTCGATATTGTTTGGGTTTACACCTTCAAGTGTGTTTCCAAAGGCATCGCTGAGAGTGACCGTAATGAGTACATCACCACCAACGGTGACATGATGAGTGGACGATGTTGATAGTTCAATGTTTTCGACGACACCTAACTGGCCTTTAGGACCGCTACCATCAGAATTAATCGCACTGATAGTTAGTGGTGGATTCACAGTTAGCGTATGTTTAGGTGATGTTTTTCCGTTCAAAGAAACGGAAATGGTGTAATCACCAGCCATTTGTCCTGAAAGTAACCCATAATACTCACCTAGATTAACGAAACTTTCTTCGATCTTGACGGGAATTTGTTTATTGCCAATGTTGACCATTATGATCCCATCCGCACCAGATACTGGATTGCCATTCACATCGGTTAATTTGAGTGACATCGTTATTTCTTTCCCTGCATAGACTGACTGAGTATTCAGGATCTCAATTTTTTTCAAAGTTCCACTGACAAAATAAACGGCAATGGTTTCTTTTTGGCCATTGATAGTTGCGGTAACTTCACTTGTTCCGCTTTTCATACTCGTCAAAGGCATTTTAATGATCCCCGCTTTATTAGTAATACCTTGAGCCGCAATATCCCCTAAAGTAGCGGTAAAATTGACGGTTTCACCTGCTATAGGGTTGCCCTTAGCATCGGTAATATAAGCTGAGACCATATTCGCTGACTTCCCATCGGAGAGAGCGCCTGTTTGGTCGATAGTGAAACTATGAATACGCGCCTGGCTAGTTGTTACGGTACTGATATCAGTGACTTCAATCAGAGTGTTACTTGTTGATGAGGCATTTCCGTTAATATCATAGGCAATAGCACTTAAATGATAACGATTCAATTTTTTACTTTCTGAAGGGGTTGATGCGGTTTTATAAGGCGGTAACTTTACGGTAGTATTTTGGCCAGAAGCATGAATAACACCGCCCGCAGCGAGTAGTTCAGGTGCATTCCAGACAATCTTTTTAAGTGGATATTGAGTTGTTATTGATTGTACGAGTGGTAACTCTTGTCCTGCCTCCCCTTGAACTTTTGCTACGAGTTTCAATTGAATTTCAGTTTTCTTTTGATAATCAAGAACAATATTGTTATTGCGATTGACGAAGTCAAAGCGATTATTCGAAACATGCCGTGATTCACCGACTTTAGATGGGTCTATTTGCTCAATGAAATTCTTATCAAATGCCCAAGTAAATTGTACTTTGGCACTGGTATCTTGTAATCCACTGCTTGTTTTGTGATCTGCACTAAAGGTGACAAGCGTAAAAGGAGTCCAACTTACGCCGAGAGTGGCTGCCATGGGGTCTTTTTGCAGTTTATTTTTCCCCATTAAAGCCACATTATGACCAACATACTGTTCAAACTTAAGGCTTCCACCGAGTTGAGGGTAAGCGGGTAGCCAACCTTGTGCTTGTAAATCCCACCCACGAGCAGGGCGTGCATTATAAGATTGGGGTAGCTCAGATGAGCTACGCCATGAAGAAACAGGGAAATAAGTATTCGCACTTAGCTTTAAGTAATTTTGCCAGTATTCAGCGCCAAGGCCTAATCTGGAATGGTAATGTGAAAGGTCATGGTCAAAGAATGCATTGATACCCACAGTGCTCTTATCATTGAAATGACGTAGACCAACCCCATTGTTGCTTTGTAATCGCCCATCTGTATTGTGAATACTATGCTGGGTAAACAACAACATATTAGTTTGCTGGTACCAAGGGATCAGCCAATCAAAATGGCTGTTTTTAAGGGATAATTGTTGATCGAAATTCAGGCCAACTTTCACATTACCAGCCTTTGACAGCCAACGGGTAATCTCTTCTATCGCGGCATTAGCAGCTTGATTACTGAAATAACTTTGCGCCATTTGTGAGATTTCATGGCCACTTTTTTGTGAGGCGATCAATGTTGCTGCAGTTTTACTGTATTGAGCTAAATTACGCTCGCCATCGTTATTTTCTGCCATTTGGTTAGGGCTGCCTAAAATTGGAAGCTCATCTGGTGTTAGCATTTTTGCATAGCTGGGTAATATTGGTACCATAGCTAATGGCCCGACCGCCATCAATAAGGCACAAAGGGTGGGAAATTTATTTTTAGAGCAAAACATTAAATCTATTCCTAGGCTGGATATTCATTATTATTATTTTGGAATATGAGCGACTGGAAACGCTTGGGAATTAATTGGATTAATACGGAAAGGAAATTTGTACGCTGGAAATGTTTGGAATTGGTGACGTTGATTAACATCCGCGAGCATATCGAATAATAATTAGAACAAGCTGGTATTTTATTGTTTGGAAAAAATCTTACTTTAATAAAAACAAATAAATAGATAGAGGAAGTATGGAACTTACATTTTTAGGAACCAGTGCAGGGGTGCCGACAAAAGAACGCAATGTCACCAGTATGATATTAAATTTGGTCGGCATTCGAAAAAGTTATTGGCTGTTTGACTGTGGCGAAGGGACACAGCACCGTATCCTTAATAGCCCATTTAAAGCACCAAAAATTGAGAAAATATTTATTACCCATTTACACGGCGACCATATTTTTGGCTTACCAGGGCTTTTGTGCAGCCGTTCAATGGGCGGGGCAACGGAGCCATTGACACTGTATGGGCCAAAAGGGCTCAAGCAATATATTGAAACGGTGTTGTCTCTTAGTGTGTCTTATATGACTTATCCAATTGAAATTATTGAAATTGAGGCGGGGCAGTTATTTGATGATGGCGAGTTGATTGTGACGGCTTACTCTCTTGAGCACCGTGTAGAATGTTATGGTTATCGTATTGAAGAACACGCCAAAAGTGGGCCGTTAGATGCGAACAAATTGGCGAGTGATAACATTCCCCGTGGCCCATGGATGCAAGCGCTTAAAGCGGGTGAGACCATAACCCTTGAAGATGGTCGTGTGGTTAATGGTGCAGATTACCTTGGTGAACCTATCCCTGGTAAAGTTATCGCTATTTTTGGAGATACACAACCGACGCCACAGGCGTTTGAACTTGCTAGAAATGCGGATGTGATGGTGCATGAAACCACGTTGGAAGCAGCTTTTACAGAAAAAGCGAATGAGCGTGGGCACTCAACAACAGTGCAAGCGGCACAATTAGCCCGTGAAGCAGGGGTAAAGCGTTTTATTGCCACTCACTTGAGTGGGCGTTATATGAGCGAAGATATTCCAAGGTTATTAATGGAGTGCCAAGCTGAATTCGCGGAGACTCAAATTGCCGAAGATTATTTGACGGTGAAGATTTGATTTAGCGGGCAATGATGAGCCCGCCACCTATTTTTGACTCAGTAAATTACTTTCACAAATCCATTACGACAGTAAGTTTCATACTCATCGGAAAGCTGCCTGTTTGTGACTATCACATCAAATTGTGATAATTCCCCCATATTGGCGGTCGCCACTTCATCAAACAAGTTATAAGGTGCCAATAAAATTTTACGGATGGATTTTTCCATCGCTTTTTTCTTCATTGGTAAATCGTCAATATTATAACAGGTTACGCCATATGTGCTGTGGACGCCTGCGGCAGAAATAAAGGCTTTTTTGGGGTTAATGGAGTCAAGCAAGGAAGGCAGAGAAGGGTTGTAAAACGAGTCGCTTTTAGGGCGGTATTCACCACCGCATAATAAGGCGGTGGCGTTTTTTTTCTGGCTAAGGGCGAGAAAAACGTTATGGGAATAACAAATTCCCGTGAAACAGATTTCTTCTGGGATAAGGGAAATCAAGGTCGCCATCTCAATGCCATTATCGAAGAAAATAACGTCATCTTCTGTGACCATACTCGCCGCGAGATTAGGAATATAGAGTTCTTCGGTTTGATCTGGCGTGAAAACATCGGCTTGCTGCTCCTGAGCAACTAAATTTACAGGTTGGGTAACAGAAACAATGTAGCCACCAAGCAGTGACATCGGAATAGGGCCTTCTGCATCAGCGTTAAGGTCTCGGCGGATGGTCATTTCAGAGACTTCGAGTATCCTAGCGGCTTCTTTAAGATGAATGCGTCCTGAACGTTTCAAACATTCACTTAAGCGGCGAAGGCGTTCTTTTTGTTTAGTTTCTATCACCCTACAATCCTTTTATGATATACAAAATTGGCGCGGTTAGACCGCGCCCCATCACTTAGTAGTCACTCGGCTTTGTTGCCGTTCCTGTGACAATCGCAACACTGGCACTCGCACCAACTCGGTTTGCGCCCGCTTCAATCATTTTAATCGCAGTTTCACGGTCACGCACGCCACCAGAGGCTTTGACACCGATTTCGCTGCCAACGACTTTACGCATTAACGCAACATGGTGCTCAGTCGCCCCCATTGTACTGAAACCTGTTGAAGTTTTCACAAAACCGACGTTAATTGTGCGGCAAATTTCACAAACTTGTGTAATTTCTTCATCAGTTAACAGGCAATTTTCTAAAATGACTTTTAATGTTGCATTACCGCAGGCAGCAAATACGGCTTCAATATCTTTACGGACAAAGTCTAAATCGCCACTTTTTAACATGCCAACATTAATCACCATATCCACTTCATCCGCACCGCGGCGCACAGCTTCAGCTGCTTCAAAAGCTTTTGCTTCTGTTAAGCAAGCACCTAATGGGAAGCCTACCACACAGCAAACTTTTACATCGCTGTTTTTTAAAAGTTCATTGGCTAAAGGAACATAGCCTGTATTTACACATACGGAAGCAAAGTGGTGTTCAGCCGCTTCTGCACACAATTTTGTGATATCGCTGACAGTTGCGTTAGCAGCAAGTAAAGTGTGATCAATATATTTTGCTAAGTCTTGCATTTTCAACTTTCCTATATAAATGTGGGATAGACAACAAAGAATGAGGAAATGTGGTAGATGTAACACTTGATCATTCGTTATTCGAGATCCTAATCACAAATGATATTTTTGCAACATGATAATGTTACTATCATATCATTATGTGATTTATTTAACACGAGGGGCATCATGGATATAGCAGTTATTGGTTCAAACATGGTTGATTTGATCACTTACATTGATCAAATGCCAAAAGAAGGCGAAACGTTAGAAGCGCCCGCGTTCAAAATAGGTTGTGGTGGTAAAGGTGCGAATCAGGCGGTTGCCGCTGCTAAATTAAATTCAAAAGTGATTATGTTAACCAAAGTTGGAGATGACATTTTCGCAGATAATACCATTCGTAACCTTGAATCTTACGGTATTAACACCCGTTATGTTGAAAAAGTGCCTTGTACATCAAGCGGTGTTGCACCGATTTTTGTTAATCAAAACTCATCAAACAGTATTCTGATCGTCAAAGGCGCCAACAAGTTCTTATCACCTGAAGATATCGACCGTGCAGCGGAAGATCTGAAGAAATGTAAGTTGATCGTTCTGCAATTAGAAGTGCAGTTAGAAACAGTTTATCACGCGATTTCATTTGGTAACAAACATGGGATCCCTGTCCTGCTTAACCCAGCTCCTGCACAGCGCTCGCTTGATCTGGATTTTGCTTGCCGTTGTGATTTCTTTGTGCCGAATGAAACGGAATTAGAAATTTTAACCAATATGCCAGTCGACACGATGGATAACGTCCGCCGAGCAGCACAATCTCTGCTGGATAAAGGGTTAAAAAACCTCATTGTGACCTTAGGGGAAAAAGGCGCTTTGTGGATGACCCGCGATAGCGAGTTATACATACCGGCAATCAAAGTGAATGCCATCGATACAAGTGGTGCGGGAGATGCCTTTATTGGTTGTTTCTCTCATTATTATGTACACACGGGGAATATTGAAGAAGCACTGAAAAAAGCAGTGATGTTTTCTGCATTTAGTGTGACAGGGAAAGGGACTCAATCTTCTTATCCAAGTGTTGAGCAATTCAATGAATTTGTGCAAATCAACACCTCAAACGCATAGCTAAATAATAAAACTCAACGTAGCTGTATACCCTTTGACGTATTAATCCGCCATTAGAGCAGAATAGGAACTCCTAGGGTATAAATTATAAAAATATAAGGGTTACTATGAACATTAAGAACATCACTCAGTTACCTGATGGGTACCTGAGTCGGACTCCTCTATTCCAATTTATCCTACTATCGTGCTTATTCCCTTTGTGGGGATGCGCCGCAGCATTAAATGATATTTTAATTACCCAGTTCAAAAGTGTCTTTGAACTCAGTAACTTCGCATCAGCTTTAGTACAAAGTGCATTCTATGGCGGGTACTTTTTAATTGCGATCCCAGCCTCTTTAGTGATCAAAAAAACCAGTTATAAATATGCGATTATGGTGGGGTTAATTCTCTATATCGCAGGTTGCAGTATGTTTTTCCCTGCGTCCCATATGGCAACTTATACTATGTTCTTGGCGGCAATCTTCGCCATTGCGATTGGTTTAAGCTTCCTTGAAACTGCAGCGAACACTTACAGCTCAATGATTGGCCCTAAACAATACGCCACATTACGCTTAAATATCAGCCAAACATTCTACCCAATTGGTGCTGCGGGCGGGATCTTACTGGGTAAATATTTAGTCTTCTCCGAAGGGGATAGCTTACAAAGCCAGATGGCAGGCATGAATGCAGAACAAATTCATGAATTTCGCTTAGCGATGTTGGAAAACACCCTCGAACCTTACCGTTATATGATTATGGTATTGGTGGTGGTGATGATCCTCTTCCTCATTACTAAGTTCCCGAAATGTAAAGTGGCAGAAACCCAAGATCATAAACGCCCAACCGCATTAGAAACCTTAAGATATTTAGCAAAAAATAGCCGCTTTAGAAAAGGGATCATTGCCCAGTTTTTATATGTGGGTATGCAAGTTGCGGTTTGGTCATTCACTATCCGTTTAGCGCTGGAAATGGGCGATATTAACGAACGTGATGCCTCGAATTTCATGGTGTACAGCTTTGCGTGTTTCTTTATTGGTAAGTTTATCGCCAATATCTTAATGACTCGCTTTAATGCCGAAAAAGTCCTGATTATTTACTCGGTGATTGGTGCACTGTTCTTAATTTATGTTGCATTTATTCCTAGCTTCACCGCGGTCTATGCCGCCGTGATGGTGAGTATTCTGTTTGGGCCTTGCTGGGCAACAATTTATGCAGGCACATTGGATACAGTAGATAACGAACACACTGAAATGGCAGGGGCGGTGATTGTGATGGCAATTGTCGGTGCTGCTGTGGTGCCTGCCGTTCAAGGTTACGTGGCCGACGTATTACATTCCCTACAACTCTCTTTCTTAGTTTCAATGCTGTGCTTTGTGTATGTCGGTATTTATTTTGTTGGAGAACGCCGCTTTAAAGCGAAGCAAGAAGCCAAATAATCTCTAGTTTGGGTAGTGAAAGCTACCCAATTTCCTTTATTAACCGTGAGTATGAAAATGAATACACAAATTCCTCTTCACAAAAGCGTATTTACGGAAAACCCGACGCTTATTCTTAAAAATGACCAATTCACCGCCACTGCATTTCGTTATCACACTGGCGTGGAAGGTTTACGTATTGAAAATCAACAAGGTTATCTAACGATTTTACCTTTTTTAGGGCAAATGATTTGGGATGCCGAATTTTGTGGCCAAAATCTGAAAATGGAAAATATGTTTTCAGCGCCTAAATCGGTTCCTACAGTCATTGAAACCTATGGTTGCTTTGCTTTTCACTCAGGATTAATCAGTAATGGCTGCCCTTCACCAGAGGATAACCACCCATTGCACGGCGAAATGCCTTGCGCACCGATGGACAGCGCATGGCTAGAATTGACCGAAAACGGTTTAAAAATTTGCGGCGAATATGAATATGTGATGGGGTTTGGCCACCATTACCACGCCGCGCCGTCTGTTTCATTAAAGGCAAATAGCTCATTGTTTGATATTCATATGTCTGTGACAAATTTGGCCTCAGTGCCAATGCCACTTCAATATATGTGCCACATGAATTATGCCTATGTGGATGATGCTACATTGACCCAAAATATTCCTGAGCAAGCGATCAAATTACGTGAATCGATACCTGGGCATGTTCACCCAACGGAAAAATGGCTTGAATTTAACGAGGCATTGAAATCGGGAGCCGTAAAGCTAAATCAGCTTAATCAGCCACAAATGTGTGACCCTGAAATTGTGTTCTTTATGGATAACCTGAGCCAATATACAGAAAACCCTGAGTTTAGAATGACTTCACCCGCAGGAGATACCTTTGTTACGCAATTTAAGTCCAGCGAATTGAATTATGCGACGCGTTGGATTTTATATAATGGCGACCAAAAAGTGGGGGCGTTTGTATTACCTGCAACGTGCAGACCTGAAGGTTTTTTAGCGGCGGAGAATAACCAAACCTTAATTTGGCTAGAGGCAGGAAAAACCCGTGAGTTTACGGTAACTACAGGTGTTGAAAAGTAGTTTTTCACAACATAAGGCAGCAAGTTGCTGCCTTTTATTCATATTGTTGACACTCTTCTTCTAAATCAGCTAGTAATTGCGCGGCATCATTAACGGGCGTTTTTTTTCCATCAGACTGCATCATCAACGCGACCTTAATATTCGCTTCATGCATATCAGGTAAAATTTCTGTCATTAAGTGTTCAAGGGTAAATGGCATGGGCGTAAAATTGGCCCATTCACCGATTAAACACAATTCGACATACGCTTTCGCAGGCCATAAGGGTAAAGAAAGGCACTTATCATCATGCCATGTAGTGATGAGGTTTTGTCCATCGCCGATACTCCAAACCTGCTGCCAATCGGCGATTTTACCGACAAAATAGCGGTATTTTTGTGAAGTACTTAAAGCCAAAACGTTTTGAATTTCTTTCTCATTAGGGGAAAATATTGGACTATTCATTATTAGACGGTCTAAAAAGTAATTGATAATTATTGGGAAAATTATATTTATAATTGTTATCTTAATAACAAGATAACGTAAAACAATGCACAGTAAAACGATTAAAAAATATCTATCAGATGAATTTTAGGGCGGTTAGAGATGATAGAAGTCTTACTTGAAAAATATGCCATTGGCATGACCATCATCGCAGCATGCCTCATGCTGTATGTCTTTTTTGAGATATTCCATAAACGACGTAAACATAAGCACAAACATAAAAGCATTATTATTCATGTTATTCAAACAGTTGTATTATGTTCTGTCGTTGTGGTCGCGGCGCAATATGTGGATATGGCCGCGGCTGATTTTGATTTGAATTTTATTTCCACACCGCTGGTCAATTTTATCACGATCGCATTAATTGCTTTGATTTTAATGCGAAAATTGTTTCAACTTGCCAATCGGTTAGAGAAGACACAAATCAAAAAGGGCAGTGACCCAACTTCGGCTCGTATTGTGGCCCGGGTGTTTAAAACCACGGTATTTGTCGTTATGGTACTGTTGTTTGGTGAACACTTTGGTATGAGCCTATCAGGACTGATGGCCTTTGGTGGCATCGGTGGTATTGCCATCGGTATGGCGGGTAAGGATATCCTGAGTAATTTTTTCTCAGGGTTGATGCTGTATTTTGACCGCCCGTTTAATATTGGGGATTGGGTGAGTTCACCCGATAGAAATATTGAAGGTACGGTAGTGGAAATTGGTTGGCGGATCACCAAGATCATCACGTTCGACCATCGGCCATTGTATATTCCAAACTCAGTATTTTCGTCCATTAGCGTGGAAAACCCTGGGAGAATGACTAACCGTCGGATCAAAACTGAATTAGGTTTACGTTATGAAGATTCCGATAAAATTGGTGCGATCGTCGACGATATTCGCACAATGCTACAGCAAGATGAAAATATTGATACCAGCCAAACTCTGCTGGTGTATTTTGATGCGTTTGCAGATTCATCGTTAAATATTATGGTGTACTGCTTTACTAAAACGACGGTTTGGGCTGAGTGGTTAGCGGCGCAACAGGACGTCTATTTAAAGATCATTGAGATTGTTAAGCGCCACGGCGCAGACTTTGCATTCCCTTCTCAAACATTGTATGTGGAAAAAAACCACTAACGTCCCATACAGGATAAATTGACCGACTGATTTCATAGATTTTTGCTATTAGTTGGTCATTTTATCTATAAATTTTAGTTTATCTGATTTTATATTTTGGTTAAGGTGTCGAGTAGCATGAATATTTTTATGCTATTAACCAGTGGCTTATAAAAAACATTCGACTCCACTCATTTCCCGCTTTTTTACCACAGTGCAAATCATTTCAATTCCCTGATCTATCAAGTATATTGACCGCCTCTTTTCCTCAGCTAACTAAGAGCCAGACTGCTATGAACAAAATCAATGTGGCATGTAGCCAGGGGGTCGCAATCTATTTCACTAACCAATTTCAGTGGGTAGATGTTCGCGATGCACAGTTAAACAATATTGCTGCGGTAGTGCTATCTGAACAAGATGCTGACCAAGGGCTGTGGGAAAGGATAGCTCAGAGTAAACTGAGTATTCCGCTGTTTATCATCAGTGATAAACAGCTACCAACAAATGAGAGTTTACCGCCATACATCACGGCATTATTACCACCAACGCCATCGGAGCGGGAAGAAAATAGTCGCCAATTGCTTGATGCTGCCAATCAGTACCTAGAGCAGTTATTACCGCCATTTTTTGCGCGAATGATGGATTATGCTGCGGGTCATAACGTTACGTTTGCCTGCCCTGGCCATCAAGGTGGGCAATTTTTCCGCCGCCACCCAACGGGAGAGCAATTTTACCAATTTTACGGTGAAAATTTATTCCGTACCGATTTATGCAATGCGGATGTCGCGATGGGAGACTTGCTGATCCACGAAGGTGCAGCTAAAGAAGCCCAAAAGTTTGCGGCAAAAGTGTTTAATGCAGACAAAACCTATTTTGTTCTCAATGGGACATCATCTTCCAATAAAGTGGTGCTCAATGCATTATTAACACCTGGTGATTTGGTGTTATTCGATCGCAACAACCATAAATCCAACCACCACGGTGCATTAATTCAAGCGGGTGCTACCCCCGTTTATTTAGAGACGGCGCGTAACCCGTTTGGCTTTATTGGTGGTATTGATGCCCATTGCTTTGAAGAGCGTTATTTACGTGAGTTAATCCAAGATGTGATGCCTGAAAAAACGCAACAAACGCGCCCTTTTCGCTTGGCGGTGATCCAACTCGGTACTTACGACGGCACCGTGTATAACGCAAGGCAAGTGGTCGATAAAATAGGCCACTTATGTGACTATATTTTATTCGACTCGGCGTGGGTGGGTTATGAACAGTTCATCCCGATGATGCGCCAGTGTTCCCCTTTGTTGCTTGAATTAAATGAAAGTGACCCAGGCATTATGGTCACTCAGTCAGTGCACAAGCAACTGGCGGGGTTTTCACAAGCGTCACAAATTCACAAAAAAGATAACCATATCAAAGGACAAGAACGTTTTGTTTCCCATAAGAAACTGAATAATGCCTTTATGATGCACGCCTCTACTAGCCCATTTTATCCCTTATTTGCCTCGTTAGATGTTAATGCACGCATTCACCAAGGCGCAGCGGGTGAAATGATGTGGATGGATTGCGTAAAAACGGGTATTGAAGTGCGCAAATCAATTTTCCAGCACTGTCGCTATTTTAGGCCGTTTGTGCCTGAATTGATTGACGGAAAAGCATGGCATGAATACCCGACAGAACAAATTGCTTCGGAACAACGTTTTTTCAATTTTATCCCTAAGGAACGTTGGCATGCCTTTGAGGGCTATGCTCAAGACCAATATTTTGTCGACCCATGCAAACTCATGTTAACGACGCCTGGTATTGATGTCGAAAGTGGGGAATATGAGTCGTTTGGCGTACCTGCAACTATTTTGGCGCATTTTTTACGTGAACACGGTGTGATCCCTGAAAAATGTGACTTAAACTCGATTTTATTTTTATTAACCCCTGCAGAAACGACGGAAAAACTCGCACTGTTAGTTTCTCATTTAGTACGCTTTGAACAATTATTGGATGAAGATGCGTTCTTAGAAGATGTACTTCCATCAGTATACCAGCGCTACCAAGAGCATTATCAAGGTTATACATTGCGTCGTTTATGCCAAGAAATGCATCAATTGAGCGTTAATGACAATATCAAGCAGTTGCAAAAAGAGATGTTCCGCAAGGCGCATTTCCCTGAAGTCAAAATGAACCCACAACAAGCGCATTTAGAATTTATTCGTGGCAATTGTGAGCTATTGCCATTGGATGAACTCGAAGGGCGCATTGCGGTAGAGGGCGCTTTGCCATATCCACCTGGCGTCTTATGTGTTGTGCCTGGGGAGGTGTGGTCAGGCCCTGTACTGCGTTATTTCAAAGCTCTTGAAGCGGGGATTAATGCGTTACCAGGCTTCGCACCTGAGCTGCAAGGCGTGTATATTTCGAAAAATGAAGGCGAGAAAAAACGTGTCTATGCGCATGTTTTAAAATAATTTCCTTCGTATTCAGACTTTAAGCGTAGATTTTGCCTTATCGGGTCGTTACATTGGAGTCAGAGCCATCTCTGACTCCAAATTTATAAGGTAAGGTATGAGCAAAAAAATCATTCTTGATTGTGACCCTGGTCATGATGATGCTATCGCATTATTACTGGCTTACGGTAACCCAGATATCGATTTATTGGCTGTAACAACCGTTGCAGGTAACCAAACCCTTGAAAAAGTGACTCGTAATGCACTGGCAATCGCTGAAATGGCGAAGATCACGGGTATTCCATTTGCTGCGGGTTCGATTCGCCCATTAGTTCGTGGCATTGAGGTTGCACCTGATATTCACGGCGATTCAGGGCTTGATGGGCCTGTATTACCCACGCCAACTTTACAGCTTGATGAAAGGCATGCTGTTTCATTGATTATCGATACCATCATGTCTCACCCACCGAAAACCGTCACATTAGTTCCGACAGGTGCGCTGACAAACATTGCCCTTGCTGCTCGTCTTGAGCCACGTATTGTTGAGCGGGTGAAAGAGGTGGTTTTGATGGGAGGTGGCTACCATGTCGGTAATTGGAGTGCGGTGGCGGAGTTTAATATCAAAATTGATCCTGAAGCGGCGCATATTGTCTTTAATGAAAAATGGCCATTAACGATGGTTGGGCTAGACTTGACCCATCAAGCATTGGCAACACCTGAAATCGTAAACGAAATTGCTGCGATTGGTACCGATTGTTCGCAATTTGTCGTTGAACTACTGGATTTTTTCGGCAAGATGTATAAGCAAGCTCAAAACTTTGATGCCCCACCTGTTCATGACCCTTGTGCAGTCGCTTATGTGATTGACCCTTCAGTAATGACCACGCAAAAAGTCCCTGTGGATATCGAACTTACTGGTTCACTCACACTTGGCATGACCGTTGCTGATTTCCGCCATCCTGCTCCAGTGGATTGCCATACGCAGGTTGCCGTCAAACTTGATCATCAAAAGTTTTGGCAATTAATTGTGAATTCTTTAAAAAATATTGGATAATCAATGAGTAATGAATTAGAACAATTGCCTTACGAGGCGTTGATTGAACGTAGTATGAACAGCCTACAAGCGAAAAACCAATTTCATTGTGAGACATGGAAGCTGGATGAGGCTGATTGGTCGGTTGATCAAGATGAAGGTACCATTATCTTTCATGCTCCTGATAACATTGTAGCGACGGCGCCTGTTCAGATTATTGGTACTTATGATCAAAGCCAAGGCAGCTGGATGTGGAGTTGGGCGAATACGTCAATTGATAGTGCGTTAGCGCAAGATGCGATCGCAGTAAAAGCCTATGGCGAGCGTAAAGACAATGCATTACTGACGGCTCGTGTTAGCCAAATAGAAGAATATGATGCGTGGCAATTAACGGCATTGGCTTGCGAACTAAACCAGCAGCAAGGTGTTTACCGTGGTATTGCAGGACATACGTTGATTTTTATGACATTTGGTGACGTTTCCCTTCGTCAAAATTAACGTTGCTGCCTTATTGGCTTCTAATAGGGCATTTTCGCGCCTACGTCATTTTATCGTATTGTTTATAATTAGTTTTTAAACAGGAACTGCTTTATGTTAACGATTGCACTTGATGCAGCTCATCTAGTTAAAAATCTCGCCCTTGATGCGTTTCAAAGTGCAGGTAAATTCGATTACAAGCCAGATCGCTCGGTGGTAACTGAAACAGATTTACGTGTCGAAGAACAAATTCGTGAATTATTTGCCAAGCGTACGCCAAGTGTACCTGTTTTAGGTGAGGAGTTTGGTTTTACGGGGGAGCAAAAATTTACCTCTGGCTGGGTAATTGACCCAATTGATGGAACGCGTGCATTTATCTATGGTGTGCCATTGTTCAGTACTTTGATTGCTTATGTGGAAAATGGTGAGCCACTACTCAGCGTGATTAGCTTCCCTGCAATTTCGACGATGGTGTATGCCTCTCAAGGCGAAGGGTGCTGGATAGATATCAGTGGGCAGCCGTTACGGCAGTTAACATTAGGGCCTGATTCGCCAAAATCACTTTCAAACGCGGTGATTAGTGCATCGGGCATTCATAGCAGTAACTACAACCGCCGTGAGGGTACACAGGTATATAACCTTGATGCCGTGGTGGGGCAAGCCCGTGATTTTATTTTTGCTAACGATGCATACCAGCATGCCATGGTTGCAGCAGGGCGCATTCATGGCGCGATTGATACTATTATGAAGCCTTGGGACAGTGCTGCGTTAATTCCCTGTATACGTGAAGCGGGCGGTGAAGTTTGTGCGCTTAATGGCGAACGTGAGCAAGCCATGTTTGCGGGGAGTTTATTATCTGCCGCAAGCCCTGAGCTTGCAGACCAACTTATTGAATTGCTCAATAGTTAATCATTAATGGCGGGGTTGGTTTACCTCGCCATATCATCACCCACAATACTAATCCTTCTATTTTTCCTTCATTACTTAATTAGGTCTAAGTAATTTTACTTATTCAATTTATTTGAATTAAACAAGCTATTTTATTAGCTTTAACTCAAATAACCTTTGGGGCTATGATATGTCCATCGAAGGCAACACGGGTTGCCTCCCCAAATAAACACTGAAGGAATTATATTATGAACATGTTTAAAACTCTGATGGCAGCTTCTGTATTATCTATGATGGCATTTGGCGCTTCAGCAGCAACCTTAACTGCAACAGGCGATACACTGGACTCAGCAGAAGCGATTATTGCCGCTAAAGCAAAAGCAGCAGGTGCAGATAGCTACACAATTACCAGTGCTCGTATGGGTAATGTCGTCACAATGAGTGCAGAAACCAAATAATTTGGTAGCCAAAAAACTTATTGAAATATTTTATCTAAAATGGCGCTTATCCAACTTTTAAATGTAAGCGCCATCAAGAAAATTATTATCTTCTATACTAAATAAGAGTACTTCCCCTGTTCTAAGGAGTTGTTGCCATGAGTTTCAAATATAACCGTTTAGATAAAAACAATGCTGCAGTATTACTTGTTGACCACCAAACAGGTTTGTTATCACTAGTTCGTGACCAAGACCCAGACAAGTTTAAGAACAGTGTTTTAGCATTAGCTGATCTCGCCAAATATTTTAACTTACCAACGATTCTCACGACCTCTTTCGAAAATGGCCCTAATGGCCCATTAGTCCCTGAATTAAAAGAAATGTTTCCAGATGCACCATATGTTGCACGCCCAGGGCAAATCAATGCGTGGGATAACGAAGAGTTTGTTAAAGCCGTGAAAGCAACAGGTAAAAAGCAGTTAATTATTGCAGGTGTGGTAACAGAGGTCTGTGTGGCATTCCCTGCGCTATCTGCTTTAGAAGAGGATTATGAAGTATTCGTGATAACGGATGCATCAGGGACTTTCAACCCAATTACACGTGATGCCGCTTGGGATAGAATGTCCAAAGCTGGTGCTCAGCTGATGAGTTGGTTTGGTGCAGCATGTGAGTTACACCGTGACTGGCGTAATGACGTGGAAGGTTTAGGAACGCTGTTCTCAAACCATATCCCAGATTACCGTAACTTAATGACTAGCTATGCACTGCTTTCTGCGAAAAAATAGCGTGTGGCTGAGTATTAAAATGACATAATTGGTTTAGTAACCCCCGATATGTATTCGCGCATACCGGGGGTTAATTATTTAATACTATCATCTGATAGCCAGTCATAATCGATGTGTTGTTGGTCGGAATTAACAACTGTATTTTGATTACTACAGTCGTCATTCGATAACATTTTACAGGATGTATTTCTATTATCTTGTTTTATTCCTAGCCATTCTGAAAATAAATCAAATAAATAAAGCCCACTTCTTCGTGCTTGTATTATTTCTTTCGTATCAGAATCAGATGAGGTGATAAAAAGTGGGACATCAAAATTTTGATGACGGCTATAGCCATGAATTAGGTCTTGCTGTTGGTCGATAAAAGAGAGCCCATGATCTGAAAAATATAACATAGACCAAGTTTTTTGGGTTTTTGATAGTTCAGCGTACACTTGAGAAAGAAGTAAATCGGTGTTTTTTATACTCTGAATATAGCAAGATAAGTCTTTGTTTTTATAAAATGTATCGTACTGCTCAGAAACTCTTGTGCAAAATGGCGAGTGGCTACCAATTAAGTGAATAACAATTAATTTTTTAGGGGCAGGGTTATTAAGTGATTCAATAAACTTAGGTAAAACTGGACCATCATCCGAGATTACAGTATCAGAAATTTTTGCTTTACCACTAACAAAGTACGTTTTTCCCGCTTTTTTAGCAACAGAAGCAACTGGGCCATCATGTTTACCACTTTGTCCTTGTCGTGATATCCAAAACGTACTAAAACCTGCTTTGTTTGCCAATGTAATGATGTTGTTAGGCATTGTTGGGTACATAGAAAGGCTTCTTGATAATGATAAATTCGTAGATCCTGCTGCAGCTATGTAGTTATTATAAAAAATACCATTAATACTATTCATAAAAGGTGTGTTATTGATAGGAAACCCATAGTTACTCATGAAATCACGGCGTACACTTTCGCCTATAATGACAACATAAGTGTCATATGGACTATCGGTGGTGAGAGAACCGAAAGTGTTGTCCCCTTCTATCGATTTTTTTTCTGTATCTAAGTAGTCTAAATAGTACAAACTTTCAGTAAAAAACCTAATTTCAGGAAGGCCAGATGTTAAAAATAGTTTCGGGCTGTTGCTATAAACGGCTTTGAATGGTTGTATCAGTACCACGATAATAAAAAATGAAAACCCACCTATTCTTATTTTCTTATTAAAATTGAATTTAATTCGGCAAATAAAAATTCCAAAAAAGAACAGTAGGATAGACCAGATATAGTACCTTAAGTTTATGTTGCTAATAAACCCTTTAGCTTCTTCGGTATTAGTATAATAAAAAGATGAAAAAATATTATAGTCAGGAGGGCCATAAAGTACGCCAACAGGGAAATAAAGCGAGGCAACTACAGTGTAAAATAAGATAGTAGCTAAATAGAATTTTCTATACTTATTTATGAATATAGCTAATCCCGTAATAGCCAGTACATAAAAAGGCTTAAAGTGATACCCCATAGCATAGTGGACAAGTGTAAAAAATAGAAATATTTGGAGTATGTTTAATAATAAACTGTTTTTATTAAAAAATTTTGCTACTGGCATATTTTTATTTTGGGGTTCTATACGTTAAATTTATGAAAAATTTAACAACATACTTTTATGTTGTCACGAAAATTGGTTCTTTAGCTATTATTTTTTTGTTATTGGAAATAAAAAGACAGGCGCTATTGCAGCATAACTTCTATTCTATCCTCATTTTTGCCTGTGCTATAATAATCTATCTTAACTTTTTATGCTAAATTTATATATTGATGATACTCAACCAGGTAAAAATGCACGGAAACACGACAAATATAAAAAACAGTGAAAACAAGGGTTTTCAAGGTATGACAGGCTATAAGAACATTAATAGATTTTCCGTTGCTCCTATGCTCGATTGGACAGATCGCCACTGCCGCTATTTCCATCGGTTATTAAGCAAAAATACCTTGTTGTACACCGAAATGGTGACAACGGGGGCTATCATCTATGGAAAGGGAAACTACCTTGCGTTTAGTGAAGAAGAGCACCCTGTTTCATTGCAACTGGGTGGTAGCGACCCTGCAGCGTTAGCCCAATGTGCTAAATTGGCGGAAGAACGCGGTTATGATGAAATTAACTTAAATGTGGGTTGCCCATCTGACCGTGTACAAAATGGCCGTTTTGGAGCTTGTCTGATGGGGGATGCGCAGTTGGTGGCGGATTGTATAAAAGCGATGCAAGACGTGGTATCCATCCCAGTTACGGTCAAAACTCGCATTGGTATTGATGAGCAAGATAGCTACGAATTTTTGTGTGATTTTATCGAGACTGTTTCTAGCAAGGGCGGTTGTGAAATGTTTATTATCCATGCGCGTAAAGCATGGTTATCTGGACTAAGCCCGAAAGAAAACCGTGAAATCCCCCCATTAGATTACCCACGTGTTTATCAATTGAAGCACGATTTCCCGCATTTAACGATGGCGATTAACGGCGGTATTAAAACGTTAGAAGAAGCAAAAGAACACCTTCAACATATAGATGGCGTGATGGTGGGTCGCGAAGCATATCAAAACCCGTCTATTTTAACAGCGGTTGATAACCAATTGTTTGGTGAGCACTTTCCTGTGACGAATGGTGTTGATGCCGTGCGGGCGATGTACCCTTACATCGAAAAAGAGTTAACGAAAGGCGCTTATTTAGGTCATATGACTCGCCATATGTTAGGGATTTTCCAAGGTATCCCAGGTGCACGTCAGTGGCGTCGTCATTTAAGTGAGAATGCCCATAAAAAAGGGGCTGACTTAGCAGTGGTGGAGCAAGCGCTGGAGTTTGTGACTCGCGTCGAATAGTTATCATGTGGGGAAAAAAGCGCCAATTGGCGCTTTTTGCATATTGGGTCGCTTATTATGGAATCAGTAAACTCGAGCCTTGGGTTTTTCTTGATTCAATTGTGGCGTGGGCTTTTTGCGCATCTTTTAGAGCGAAAATTTGTGATTGCGGGACATCCACATTCACTTTTCCACTTAAAATCATATCAAACAACGCATTACTGGCTTGATCTAGCTCTGCACGGTTAGTGACGTAGACACCTAGAGAAGGGCGTGTCACATATAACCCGCCTTTTTGGTTGAGAATGCCCAAATTTACACCCGTGACAGGACCTGATGCATTACCAAAACTCACCATCAATCCGCGGCGTTTCAGTGAATCTAAAGAAGCAAGCCATGTGGATTGCCCAACAGAGTCATAAGCCACACTGACTTTTTCACCCTGAGTGATCGCTTTAACGCGTGCAGCGATGTCTTCGGTTTGGTAGTTAATCACCTCCCATGCACCCGCGTCTTTTGCACGCAGTGCTTTATCCGCAGAGCCCACGGTACCAATCATTTTGGCACCCAGTGCTTTTGCCCATTGGCAGGCAATTAGGCCTACGCCACCTGCTGCGGCATGGAATAAAAAGACTTCATCGCGTTTTAGCTGATAAGTTTGATGGAATAAATAATAAACGGTCATACCTTTTAATGAGCTGGCTGCTGCTTGTTCAAAGGTAATGCCATCAGGGAGATGGGCAACTGCACTTTCAGGAACATTGTGAACTTCACTATAAGCACCCAGAGGACCTTGAGCATAAACAACACGGTCACCTGGTTTGAAGCCTGTAACATGAGACCCCGTTTTCACAACAACACCCGCTGCTTCTGTGCCTAGGCCACAAGGAAGCTTGGCGACAGGATATAAACCGCTGCGAACATAGGTGTCGATAAAATTAATGCCGATTGCGCGGTTTTCAATTTGAATTTCGTTATCTGCTGGATTTGCTGGGGAATAATCTACCAATTTAAGTACGTCAGCGCCGCCATGTTGCGCGAACTCAATACGTTTTGCCATGACAATCTCCAATAAGAACCATTTAGTTTTGTTTACAATATCAATCGTTTTACTATAACGCCATGTTTCAATCAGAAGAATTATTGGTTTGTGCTTTTTGTTGAAAACGTTAGCAGGCAATTCTCTTGCCTGAGGGTGTAAAGAAAGCCACAACAAAAATCAGATTGGCGTATACTAGAAGCTGTTCGTTAATTATAGACTTGGATGCAAATGTATGGCTAAAAAACCCTCATCGAATTTTAAAACAGATGCCCCTCGGGATCACCAAATGGAAGGTTTGAAACTTCCACCGCACTCTCTTGAGGCGGAGCAATCTGTTTTAGGCGGTTTGATGTTGGATAACGAACGTTGGGATACTGTCTCTGAACGGGTCACACACGCTGATTTTTTTAGCCGCCCTCACCGCACGATTTTCTCGCAAATGCAATTATTGCTAGAGCGGGGCAAGCCTATCGACTTAATTACCCTGTCCGAATCCTTAGAGCAAGAAGGTGAGCTTGATAGCGTAGGGGGCTTTGCCTACTTAGCTGAATTATCCAAAAATACGCCAAGTGCGGCGAACATTAATGCTTATGCAGACATCGTTCGCGAACGTGCTGTTGTGCGTGACATGATTTCTGTCGCTAATGAAATTGCAGATGCGGGTTACGACCCACAAGGGCGTAGCAGTGAAGATTTGTTGGATTTAGCGGAAAGCAAAGTTTTCCAAATCGCAGAATCCCGAGCGAACAAAGATGAAGGGCCAAAAGGCATTGAAGCTATTTTGTCCGAAACTGTCGAAAAAATTGAGCAGCTTTACCAGCAACCTCATGATGGGGTAACGGGGGTTTCTACAGGTTATCAAGACCTTGATAAGAAAACTGCGGGGTTACAAGGTTCAGATTTAATTATCGTGGCAGCGCGTCCATCGATGGGTAAAACTACCTTTGCGATGAACTTGTGTGAAAATGCGGCGATGACAGAAGAAAAGCCAGTGCTTATTTTCAGCTTGGAGATGCCAGGTAACCAGATCATGATGCGTATGTTAGCGTCATTGTCCCGCGTCGACCAAACGCGTATCCGTACCGGACAACTCGATGATGAAGATTGGGCGAGAATTTCCAGTACCATGGGTATTTTGATGGAAAAACGCAACATGTACATTGATGACTCTTCAGGTCTAACCCCTACCGAAGTGCGTTCCCGTGCGAGGCGTATTTACCGTGAACATGGTGGTTTAAGCCTGATCATGATTGACTACCTTCAGTTAATGCGTGTTCCTTCGCTTTCTGATAACCGTACTCTTGAAATTGCCGAGATTTCTCGCTCGCTAAAAGCCTTAGCGAAAGAGCTTAATGTGCCTGTGGTGGCATTATCACAGTTGAACCGTAGCCTTGAGCAACGTGCGGATAAACGCCCCGTTAACTCCGACTTACGTGAGTCGGGGTCTATTGAGCAGGATGCGGACTTAATCATGTTCATCTACCGCGACGAGGTTTACCACGATAACAGCGAGCTTAAAGGGGTTGCGGAGATTATTTTAGGTAAGCAGCGTAACGGGCCAATTGGTACGGTACGGTTGACGTTTAATGGGCAGTGGTCGCGCTTTGATAACTATGCGGGGCCTGCTTATAACGACGAAGATTAAATACTCGTCAATACTCGTCATATTTTGCGCTGTCGCGGTGTTGGCTGCACTCAGCTACGCGAGTCACATACTTGTGTATGCTCCCCGCGATATCTTCGCTTGCCGCCTAGCGACAACCCAAACTATTTAGAGTATTGGGATTGGTGTATTGGAATGACTCGTCATACTTTGCGCTGTCGCGGTGTTGGCTGCACTCAGCTACGCGAGTCACATACTCGTGTATGCTCCCCGCGATATCTTCGCTTGCCGCCTAGCGACAACCCAAACTATTTAGAGTATTAGAGTATTAGAGTATTAGAGTATTAGAGTATTAGAGTATTAGAGTATTAGAGTATTAGAGTATTAGAGTATTCAAACTATTTAGAGTATTGGAATTAGAATATTAAAATTAAATGATTCATAAAAATAATATCGGATGGAAATTGATATTTTTTAGCGTATAACAAATAGAGAATAGACTAAGCTGCCAATGTGCAGCTTAATTTTTAGACAAATTAGAGAGAAGCAAACGAGGGGATCATGAAAGCGGCAACCGCATTAATAAACCGCCGCGCTCTGCGACACAACTTGCAACGGGTGAAAGAGATTGCACCCAATAGCCAACTGATTGCAGTTGTTAAAGCAAACGCTTATGGCCATGGGTTAGTTGGAGTGGGAAGTGCAGTGGAAGCGCTGGTGGACGGCTTTGGCGTGGCAAGGTTGAATGAGGCATTGCTACTGCGCCAACATGGCGTTACAAAGCCCGTCGTCTTACTGGAAGGGTTTTTTGAGCAGTCTGACTTAGTATTGATGGCAGAGCACAAAATTGACACCGTTATTCACTGCATCGAACAGCTTGAAATGCTTGAAGCGGCTAAGTTACCACATTCCCTCAAAGTTTGGATGAAATTAGATACAGGGATGCATCGCCTTGGTGTATTACCAAAAGACGCTGAGGCTTTTTATCAACGCTTGCAACGTTGCCAACATGTTGAACTGCCTATTAATATTGTCAGCCATTTCTGTCAAGCTGATGCGCCGCACTTGCCAACAACTCAACGTCAAATCGATTGCTTCAAACAGTTTATTGCAGGCAAAGAAGGCGAAAAATCTATCGCGGCATCCGCAGGTATCCTATTATGGCCTGAAGCTCACTATGACTGGGTTCGTCCAGGAATTATGATGTATGGCGCTTCTCCTCAAGAAGGAAAAAGCGCGGCAGATTTCGGCTTGCAGCCAGTCATGACTTTAAAATCCACCTTAATTGCTGTGAGAGAACATTCAGCAGGCCAATGTGTTGGCTACGGTGAAACGTGGTGCAGTGATCAAGATACTCGCCTTGGGGTTGTTGCCATTGGTTATGGCGATGGCTACCCGCGTAACGTGCCGTCTGGGACGCCAGTATTAATTAATGGGCGAAAAGTGCCGATTATTGGTCGTATTTCGATGGATATGACTGTCGTGGATTTGGGGTTAAATGCCACCGATAAAGTTGGTGATGACGTGGTTTTGTGGGGGAATGGACTGCCAGTTGAAGAAATTGCCGCACAAACGGGTATTATCAACTATGAGTTGCTCACTAAATTGACCTCACGAGTTGCGATGGAATATGTAGACGAATAGTCAACAAAGGGTTATTTTCAAGTAACAACGTAATAACCACGCTGAATAACGCAATGCGCGCTGACATTATCAGTGCCAAATAATGATTAGGAGATGTCCTGTGTTTGAACATGTTGATGCTTATCCGGGCGACCCAATTCTGTCGTTAATGGATGAATTTAATAAAGACACTCGTGATAACAAAATTAATCTGAGTATTGGTCTTTACTACGATGGTGAAGGTAAAACGCCTGAACTGGCAACGGTGGGTACCGCTAAAGCGTCACTAAACAAGTTACCTGCAAGTGCTTCCTTGTATTTACCAATGGAAGGCTTAAAAGATTACCGTCTTGAACTGCAAAAATTGGTATTTGGTGAAGATTGCCCGCTGATTGCACAAGAGCGTATTGCAACAGTGCAAACCATTGGTGGCTCTGGTGCATTAAAAATCGGTGCTGATTTCCTACATCAATACTATCCTGATTCAGAAGTTTGGTGCAGTGACCCAACATGGGAAAATCATGCCTCTATTTTCTCTGGTGCGGGCACAAAAGTTCATTATTACCCATACTTTGATGAAAAAACCAAAGGCGTTAAATTCGATGAAATGCTTGCAACCTTTAAGAAATTGCCAGCAAATAGCATCATTTTAATGCACCCATGTTGCCATAATCCAACGGGTTCTGATTTAACACCGGCGCAGTGGGATGAAGTCACGAAAGTGGCGATTGAACACAAACTGATCCCATTCTTAGATATCGCTTATCAAGGTTTTGCTGAAGGTATCAACGAAGATGCTTACGCGATTAGAGCGATGGTTAAAGCGGGTTTGACCTTGTTTGTCAGCAACTCATTCTCTAAAATCTTTGGTATCTATGGCGAACGTGCGGGTGGATTATCGGTGATTTGTGAAAATACCGATGAGCGCGATCGTGTATTAGGTCAGCTTAAAGCTGGTGTGCGCCGTTTATATTCAAGCCCACCCTCTAATGGGGCAAAAATTGTGGCTGCGGTACTGACCAACAGCGCAGAAAAAGCAAAATGGTTAGCAGAAGTGGAAGAAATGCGTTTACGTATTTTAGACATGCGCACCGTGTTGGTGGATGAGCTGAAAAAAGCGTTACCAACCAAAAACTTCGACCATTTATTGAAACAGCGCGGGATGTTCAGTTATACCGGTTTCACTAAAGAACAAGTGGCTCGTCTAAAAGACGAGTTTGCGGTGTATTTAGTGGGTACGGGCCGAGTATGTATGGCAGGTGTTAACCGCCACAATGTAAAACGTATCGTTGAGGCATTTGCTGCTGTTAGCCAATAGTTAAAGCTAACTCAATGATAAGTAAATAGACGCAGGCTAATCCCTGCGTTTTTTATTACTCGGTTATATTTATGAAACAATTAAGTCTATCTTCTCCTGTTTTATTCCTTGAATTTTTTGTCCGAAAATTTTCCTTTTTTGGTAAAGGTTCTACCCGAGCTCAATTACCTGAAGATGCGTTTTTCTATATGGGAACTTCAAAGGCTAGCCGATATCGTTATTTTGAACGTGTCCACGAAGAATTCATTCAGCGGGATAAATGTTTGCAAGAGTGGGGCTTCAATGCCTATCAACCTGTGATTTCATCACAAATGAGTCAAGAGCAACAACAAATTTGGCAATCACCATCAACGCGTGCAATCATGAAATTGACAGGGGAATACTTCCATGAAAATGAATGGGTTAGAGCGAAGAGTGAAACTAAAGTCGCAAAATATTCAGGTGATTGTGACGCGCTGATGTTTGAAAATATTCAGTCATTAGCCCCATACTATTTTGATGTTCATAGCGTGTCGGAACTAGGGGATATTACCACTCACTTCCCACGAAAAACGGTTCCATTGATGATAAAAGCGGGGGAAAGCGTCTGTTTTCTTTGCCGACGAGAAGAGTATGAGTTTATAGGGTGGGGAGGGAAACAACCTAATTTGAACCTAGTGATGTGGGTAAAAAATTACGGTTTTCATAGCCAATTACCTATTTGCGAACAAACTATTATTGATGGTTATGATGGTGCTCACCTCATTGAGCAAGAATACAAAATTCGAGACTTTAGAAAGAGCCATTTGCGTTTCGAATTGGGCTAATGAATACCCTTGCCAATAACACAAGGGTATTCATAGAATATTAGTAGCCGCGTTCTAAAATCGTCTTTAAGAACCTTGAAGTGTGGGACTTCTCACATTCGGCCACCTCTTCTGGTGTACCCGCGATGAGAATTTCACCGCCGCCGCTACCCCCTTCAGGGCCTAAATCAACAATCCAGTCTGCTGTTTTAATCACATCAAGGTTATGTTCAATGACGACAATGGTATTGCCTTGATCACGTAACTGATGCAGAACGACTAAAAGTTGTTGAATATCAGCAAAGTGTAAGCCTGTCGTTGGTTCATCCAAAATATAAATAGTTTGCCCTGTACCGCGTTTGGAGAGTTCCTTAGCCAGCTTAACACGCTGTGCTTCACCGCCTGATAACGTGGTCGCTGATTGGCCAAGACGAATATAGGATAACCCTACATCCATCAAGGTTTGCAGCTTACGAGCAAGGGCAGGAACCGCATCAAAAAACTCACGGGACTCTTCGATAGTCATATCGAGAACCTCATGAATGCTCTTACCTTTGTATTTGATTTCCAAGGTTTCGCGGTTATAGCGCTTACCTTTACACTGGTCACATGGCACGTAGACATCAGGCAAGAAGTGCATCTCAACCTTGATAACGCCATCACCCTGACAGGCCTCACAGCGCCCGCCTTTCACGTTAAAACTAAAGCGGCCTGGGTTATAACCGCGGGTACGGGACTCTGGCACCCCTGCAAATAACTCACGAACAGGAGTAAACACACCAGTATAGGTCGCAGGGTTAGAGCGCGGTGTTCGCCCTATTGGGCTTTGGTCAATATCAATGACTTTATCGAAATGTTCCAAGCCCTCAACATCCAAATAAGGTGCTGGGGTAATGGTGGTTGCCCCATTGAGTTGGCGCTGGGCAATTGGGAATAATGTGTCGTTAATCAGTGTGGATTTACCTGAGCCAGATACGCCCGTAATACAGGTAAATAACCCGACTGGCACTTTTAAAGTCACATTTTTCAGGTTGTTACCTTTTGCGCCAAACACAGTGAGCATTTTGTCTTTATTGACAGGAACTCGCTGTTTCGGAATTTCAATTCGTCGTTCACCGCTTAAGAACTTACCTGTTAAGGAGTCAGGATTCGCAACAATATCTTCTAATGTACCTTGGGCGACAATTTGACCACCATGTACCCCCGCACCTGGGCCAATATCAATCACATGATCAGCGGCGCGAATAGCATCTTCATCGTGCTCTACGACGATCACGGTATTGCCTAAATCACGCAGGTGGATCAAGGTTTCTAACAGGCGATCGTTATCCCGTTGATGCAGGCCAATTGACGGTTCATCAAGCACATACATCACACCCACTAAACCTGCACCAATTTGGCTAGCAAGGCGAATACGCTGTGCTTCACCACCTGATAAGGTATCTGCAGAGCGTGACAAACTTAAGTAGTTTAAGCCAACGTTAACTAGGAATTTAAGGCGATCACCAATTTCTTTCAGTACTTTTTCAGCAATTTGCGCGCGCTGGCCACTCAGCTTTAAGTTTTGGAAAAACTCCATCGCATGGCCAATACTGTAATCTGCGATTTCAGGTAACGTGGTGTTTTCAACAAATACAAAGCGCGCTTCTTTACGTAAACGCGTTCCATTACAAGAAACACAAGGGCGGTTACTGATATATTTCGCCAGTTCTTCACGAACGGCGGTGGATTCGGTTTCTTTATAACGGCGCTCCATATTATTGAGAACACCTTCGAATGGATGGCGGCGAACGGTAATATCCCCGCGATCATTACGATATTTAAACTCAATGGTTTCTTTGCCTGAACCGTACAAAATGATTTTTTGCACTGCAGGGCTGAGTGAATCATAAGGGGCTTCAACATCAAACTTATAGTGCTCAGCCAATGACATTAGCATCTGGAAATAATAAAAGTTACGACGATCCCAGCCGCGAATAGCGCCGCCTGCTAAAGAAATTTCTGTGTTTTGTAACACGCGTTCAGGGTCAAAAAATTGCTGAACGCCTAAACCATCACAGCTTGGGCAAGCCCCAGCTGGGTTATTGAAGGAAAACAGACGCGGTTCTAATTCCACCATGCTATAGCCACAAACGGAACACGCGAAGTTTGCAGAGAAGACCAGCTCTTCTGCTTGTGGATCGTCCATATCGGCAACAACAGCGGTACCACCAGAAAGCTCTAGCGCGGTTTCAAATGACTCAGCTAAACGTTGCGCGATGTCATCGCGGATTTTAAAGCGATCAACCACGACTTCAATGGTGTGCTTTTTCTGTAATTCGAGTTTAGGGGGATCAGAAAGATCGCAAACTTCCCCGTCAATGCGTGCGCGGATATAACCTTGGCTCGCTAAGTTATCGAGTAATTTAACGTGTTCCCCTTTACGATCTTTGACGACGGGAGCAAGTAACATCATACGGCGATCCATTGGCTGCGCTAAAACATTATCAACCATCTGGCTGACGGTTTGCGCTGCTAATGGAATATCATGATCAGGGCAGCGAGGCTCACCAACCCGCGCAAACAATAACCGCAAATAGTCATGAATTTCAGTGATGGTTCCCACGGTAGAACGTGGGTTATGTGAAGTGGACTTTTGTTCAATCGAAATCGCAGGAGAGAGCCCTTCAATATGGTCTACATCAGGCTTTTCCATTAAGGACAGGAACTGGCGCGCGTAGGCAGAAAGTGACTCAACATACCGGCGCTGGCCCTCTGCATACAGGGTATCAAAGGCTAAAGAGGATTTTCCAGAGCCTGACAAACCCGTGATAACAATCAGTTTATCACGAGGAATAACGAGATTGATGTTCTTCAGATTATGCGTGCGTGCGCCGCGGACTTCGATATTATCCATTTACCACTTCCCGGATGATTTGATATTGAACAATCGCAAGCGATCATTATCACATATTTTTCCCTGAATGGATATACAGTAGTCGTTATATTTTCCTACTCGTCATATTTCAACCCACAGCGGTGTTGGCTGCGCTCAGCTACGCAGGTCACATACTTATGTATGCTCCCTGCGATATCTTTGCTTGCCGCCTAGCTGTGAATTGAACTATTTAGAGTAGGACGTTTTAATGATGAAATTGGAAAACAAAAGCCAGAATTTATCGAAAAGATAGATGCGGTGTGTATTATTTTGTGTCTATACTGGCAAAAGCACTATGAAATTTAACTAAAAGCTGGAAAGCGTTCCGCAAGTTTAATAGCGCAATTTCAATTGTTGGTGCAAATCAGTTCGGTCATTGGTAAACTTCAAGGCTAATCCAGAGATTAAAATTCAATGCATCAGGAGCAATAAATGGCCAGCAGAGGCGTAAATAAAGTAATTCTTATCGGTAACCTAGGGCAAGATCCTGAAATCCGTTATATGCCTAACGGCGGAGCTGTGGCAAACCTGACTCTGGCAACTTCTGAAAGCTGGCGCGATAAGCAAACTGGCGAGATGCGTGAAAAAACTGAATGGCATCGCGTGGTGATTTTCGGCAAATTAGCTGAAGTTGCAGGTGAATACTTGAAAAAAGGTTCACAAGTCTATATCGAAGGGTCTTTGCAAACGCGCAAATGGCAAGACCAAAGCGGTCAAGATCGCTACACGACGGAAGTGGTTGTGAATATTGGCGGTTCTATGCAAATGTTAGGTGGTCGTGGCGGTGATGCGCCATCACAAGGCCAAGGTGGTCAAGGTGGTTGGGGTCAACCTCAACAGCCACAAGCTGCACAACAATTCAGTGGTGGCGGTGCTGCATCTGCACGCTCACAAGCGCCAGCACCACAAAATAATGAGCCACCAATGGATTTCGATGACGATATTCCGTTTTAATTTGTTATTTTAATAACTATAAATATATAAAAGGCTTCCTCGTGAAGCCTTTATTCTTTTATATTTTAAATATAACTATCAAATAAAAATTTTTTATTAAGATAATAAAATAAAAAATGGTTATAAACCTTAAGGGATTATTAATTTTTTTATCAAAAATAAATAATAAAAAAGCTCCAGTAATTAACTTACTTGGAGCTTTGTATTGAAGGTGGAATAAAAAGGGTAAGTACAAATTTTATTTTCATATTGCGTATCAGGCTACTTTAGGTTCCAGTAGTAAAGGGTCATTCTGACTTTCACCGGAAATTCGGTAGACTGATGGCGACGTACCTAAATAAGCGCGGAATCGCTTTGCAAATGATTGCTGGGAATCAAATTGGTATTTTAATGCAATATCAATTACTTGTAGTTCTGTGGTGCAGAGGTCTTTTGCTGCTTCACAAATCCGCCTTCGACGAATATATTCACCTAAAGGTATCCCGACAACCTTACGAAACACTCTTTGTAAATGCCATTTTGTATATCCAGATTTTAGTGCAATGTCATCCAGTAATAGACGACTGGTTAAGTTCATTTCAATCCAAACTATTATTTCATTAACAACTGTAGATTGAAATTCTGTGTATTTCCCATTATAGGGAACAGGGATTTCTTTATACATAATGTTTTTCCTACGAGTTACTTTTTAATCATATCCTTCATTAAGTAAACAGCCAATAAATAAATACTAAACAAATAGGAATACAGGCTGTTAATTTGTTAAATGACATTAATAGCAAATTTTAATTAATCTCTAACCAGTAGTGTTTGCCTTAAGATAATATATTTATCAGGAATCGAGTAAAACGAGTGATAACTGAACCTCGATCCTACAATAAGCATTACAATCACCAGGATCGAGACAGTTCATAATGATCAGTGTGTTGGAATATATTTTTTAAGTCTCCAAAAGCTGAGCAAAATAGCGATGGAAATTATAATGGATAGTATATTCATCGCTTGCCAGCCAATGGTGAAAAAGAGAATGCCAGCCCCGAGGCTGCCAATGCCGCCAAAAAAGTAGATCAGAAAATCAGTTGTTCCTTGCACTTTTGCTCTTTCATGAACTTCATAGCTGTGGGGCAGTAAATTGGTGGTGCTGATTAAAAGTAAATTCCAAGCTACCCCAACAAAAATACCAGAGAGCAAATAGTGATAAAAACCATTACCTAGTAAATTCATCACAGCAGATAAAATCAATAAAATGATGCCACATAAAATAATGCGTTTTGCCCCTAAGTGCTGAATTAATGTTCCTGTGAAAAATGAGGGAGCAAACATACCCAATACGTGAAACTGAAACACGATTGCGATTGATGAAAATGGAAAATCATGTTGCTTCATCGAGAGTGGAATAGAGGCAAAAGTAAAGACGACAATCGCATAACCAATGGCACTCACAATCGCGATTAATTTCAGTATTGGCTGTGAATACAATGCCTTATAGCTTCGTTTAATTAAATTTTCATCGAGTGGTACTTTCACCATTTTTTTCAATGGCACAATGAGCAATAAAATAAATGCGATAACATAAATACCCGCTAACGTAGCAAAAGGGCCTGCAAACGGATATTTTGCAAAAAATCCTTGGGTCATAATAGCCAGTGTTGGGCCAATTAAGGCAGCGGCAATACCACCACTCATCACAAGGCCAATCGCTTTAGCGCGCAGTGAAATAGGGGCTTCTTCGATAGCAGCGAAGCGAAATTGTTGTGCAGTGCCAATCGCAATTCCAGTGAAAAATAAACCTAGGGAGAAATAGATTAAATTACTTTCTAAAACCCCAAGAATCGATAATCCAGCACCAATTAGCCCGCCAATGTTTCCGATAATAAACCCAATTCTTCTTGAATATTTTTGCATCAAAAAGGCAATAGGGATTGTTGCGAGTATCAAACCAACATACTGACTTAACAGGGGAATTGTGGCATGTTTTGGGTCAGTTGCTAAGTTTTCGCCAATCACAACAGCAACTGAAAGAACAATGGCATTCCCTGTTATAAATAATGCAAGTGTGGTGGCTAACCACCAAACAGACCTTGGCATAGAGACCTCTTTCTTATAAAAATCAAATAAAATCAATTTATTGAATATGAATTTTGTTCATATCGTCATATTCTTTGGCTCTATGTTACAACTTCAAGTTAACTTTAAGTCAAGTGATAGATTGGGGATGTTTTAATAGTTAATTCTGCTTTATTTTGATTTAAATTAAGATGATGGCTCTGATATGGCTGAATGTGATGAGGCTCGCATTTAGGAGGGATGAGAACTGAAAAACGAAAAAATGATTGTCAGAGTAACAAAATTATGTTTTCTTAAAGGGAGTTAAGAAAACAACAAAAAATTAAACAAACAGACTAAAACAGGAAAACCCCGTGAACATGACTTTTAATCACTCAAGCCTACTACTAACCGCGCCACGTGCTGCGGTGGTCGTGCGTGTGGTGGTGGTCGTGGGCTTAGCGCCGTAACGGGTACAAATCAACGCAGATTTAGAAACCCCGCCGGCGCAAACCGAGCGGGGTTTTTTATTCTCTCTCGCTCAAATCCGCAGGCTAGCAAAGGATAATTATGATGAGCGAATCGGGCAACACATCACCACAGAAAACGCGTTTTACGGGCGCAGAATTAATTGTACATTTACTGGAAAAACATGGTATTACCATTGTTTCTGGCATTCCAGGTGGGGCAGCTTTGCCTTTTTATGATGCATTAGGAAAAAGCAAAAAAATTCGCCATATTCTTGCTCGTCATGAGCAAGGGGCGGGTTTTATTGCTCAGGGTATCGCTCGAACAACAGGCAAAGCCGCTGTGTGTATTTCGTCGAGTGGCCCTGGCGCAACCAACTTAGTGACTGCTATTGCTGATGCAAAACTAGATTCTATTCCTCTGGTTTGTATTACGGCACAGGTGCCTTCTTCAATGATAGGGACAGATGCATTCCAAGAAGTTGATACTTATGGTATTTCTATTCCAGTTACCAAGCATAACTATTTAGTTCGCAGCATAAATGATTTGCCACAGGTGATTTGCGATGCTTTTCGTATCGCTGAATCAGGCCGTCCAGGGCCAGTTTGGATTGATATACCGAAAGACGTTCAAACCGCGACTATTGAGTTAACCGAGATACCTGACATTTTACCGAAAGATAAAGCGCCAAATTTTGATATGGAAAAAGTACTCCAAGCGGCGCAAATGATCAACGAAGCTAAACGTCCAGTGCTGTATTTTGGCGGTGGTGTTATCAGCTCAGCTTCAACAGAAACGGCGATTGCATTTGCAGAAAAGGCTGCTTTGCCCACAACCATGACCTTGATGGCATTGGGTACTGTGCCTATGCGACATCCTTTGTATTTGGGAATGTTAGGTATGCACGCCGCGGCAAGTACCAATATGGTGATGGAAGAATCAGATTTACTGATTGTTATTGGAGCACGCTTTGATGATAGAGCCATCGGAAAAGCTGAAAAATTTTGCCCTAATGCCAAAATTATTCACGTTGATATTGATAAAGCGGAAATCAGTAAAATTAAGCGTCCAGACATTGCTATCCATGCTGATGCAGGGCAAATTTTGGAATTATTGTTGCCATTGGTTGAGCGAAATACGCGAAATGAATGGATCAAACGAGTCGATGAGTTAAAAGCAAAATACCCATTAAACTTAAGCGATGCAGATAACCCATTAAACCACTATGGTTTGGTGTTAGCTGCGGCTCGTGCCGCGGGTGAAGAGGCCATTGTCACAACCGATGTTGGTCAGCACCAAATGTGGGCTGCACAAGTATATCCGTTGTCTCGCCCTCGCCAATGGTTAACTTCAGGCGGTTTAGGCACGATGGGCTTTGGTTTACCTGCTGCGATTGGTGCTGCTTTGGCTGAACCTGAAAAAACCATCGTATGTTTTTCTGGTGATGGTAGCCTGATGATGAATATTCAAGAATTAGCGACAGCAGCTGAGCATCAATTAAATATCAAAATCGTTTTAATGAATAACCAAGCGTTAGGTATGGTTCATCAGCAACAAGATTTATTTTTTGAAAACCGTATATTTGCTGCAGCTTATCCGTACCAAACTGACTTTATTAAGATAGCGGCAGGCTTTGGTTTACAAACCTGTGATTTGAATAATGAGGCAGACCCTGCAATGGCACTGGAAGCGGTTATGAATACCAAAGGCCCTTGTTTAATACATGCCCTGATCGATGTGAATCAGAAGGTATATCCAATGGTTCCGCCAGGTGCCGCTAATATTGATATGATTGGAGCGTAATTATGGTACTTGAACACCACCCAATTGCTTTAGAGTTAATTGTGCGTAACCACCCTGGCGTTATGTCTCATATTTGTGGCCTATTTGCTCGTAGAGCATTTAACGTAGATGGCATTCTTTGTATGCCAATTAAAGATAAAGACGAAAGCCGCATTTGGTTATTAGTCCAAAAAGACGAACGCTTATCGCAAATGATTAATCAAGTCGAAAAACTTGAAGATGTTAGGGAAGTACGTTTTAGCGATAATTTACAGCTGTTTGAAACAATGCAAAATTATTTGCAGTAATTCTTAAACTTGGTTTTTCAAATAAGCTCATACTTTGGTATGGGCATGTTTTTTAGCCAAATAACGTTGAATCGGGGTTTCTTAAAACGAACGAAAGTGATATAACATCAAAAGATAAATAAATAGTTTCTCAGTTTATGATGAAGAATAAAGGGAACAAAAACGATGCAAAACAATATCTATCTTTCGAATACCTATCAATATGAAGTAGAGACAATGTTAGTTAATACAGGCCATGATGAGGAGGGTGAGTGGATTGCACTTGAAGATAATATTTTTCATCCTCAAGGCGGCGGTCAACCTGCGGACACAGCCTGGGTTAATGAATTTAGTGTTCGGATAAAGAAACACTTGAATGGGTTAATTGTTGCTTATTTACCTGAATGCGCTTCTCTCAATGCTGAGGAAAGGGTTATAGCAAAAGTTGATAGTGAGAAACGCCGACGCTATGCTGCGCTTCATACTGCAGGGCATTTGTTAAATTGGGAATTACGTCGTTTTGGCTGGATGGCACAAAAAGGGCATCATTTCCCAGATGAATCAAGAGTAGAGTTTACTATGATGGAAAATCAAGTAACCCCTTTTGAAGAACTTGATGGCGCTGAAATTGAAGGCATTATCAATCAAAGTTTACAAAGTGCCCGTAAGGTTGATATTAAGCAAAATGGTGAAATGCGGATAAGCTATATCGACCAAACAGAAGATATGCCATGCGGAGGGACGCATGTCGCCTCGTTAGATAATATTTGCCATTTTTCAATTAAGTCGATGAAATTTAAAAAGGGAACGTTACGTATTAGCTATGATGCACAGCATGTTACAGTTTAAACGCCATCACTAAGATGTGAATATGTCATCACTACAGTTGCTTGAAGTTCACCATCCATACATAAGTAGGAATGTGGAAAATCGCCGCTAAATGCATAAAAATCCCCTGCTTCTAAGACAATATTTTGATCGTTGTTTAAGCGTAACATGAGCGAACCTGAATTAACCATAATATGTTCGTGGGTTCCCGTCATGTGAGCAGGGCTATTAATGATTGCGCCTCGTTTCATGGTTAGCTGCCAGATTTCCGAGATATTTCCCATGCTGATACGAAATTTAAATTGCTGAGAGTACTCGCTTTCATCGCTCGGTGTAGATTTTACAAAATAAGGGTAGGCTTCATGTTGACGCGTAAATAAATCGCTTAGCGGAAATCGCAGTGCTATAGCAATGGACTCCAATGTATCGATACGTGGGTTTGAATCCCCAGATTCTAATTTTGAGAGAGCCGCTTTAGATATGCCTGAAAGGCGAGAAAGTTCGTTAAGTGAAAGATTTCTCGCTTGTCTAAGTAAACGAATTTTTTGGCCAATTTTTATATTAATTTTTTTATCCATGTTGTGTCTTTCCTTGAATATTGGTCTATTGTGCTAATTCTACATCACTCAGCGAATCAAATCACATACTCTTGGTTATCCATACTATTTCAATGCGTTATTTAATTTTTTGATAGAGATTTGAATTTTTAAAAATGAAAAAAATAAAGCTATTTAATAAATCTGATAATAACTATAGTGAGGGCGTTAAAAACTTTCGGAGTTAAGCGCTATGCCGTTTGAATTATTCTCACCAGAAATGGCGATTTGTTTTACGACGTTGTTGTTTGCCTATATTGTTTTTGGAATGGCGGGCTTTGGGTCTGCACTGATTGCTACACCTGTACTCGCGTTGTATTTACCTCTGAATATGATCGTTCCCATTTTAGCATTAATTGATTTAACGGCTGCTGTATTAAATTTACTTAAAGATGGAAAAAATGCGGATTATCAGGAAATAAAATGGATTATTCCCCTAATGATAGTGGGAAGTTTAATTGGCGCAGCGATTTTATTAAAAACACGACCAGATATATTAGTTTTGTTATTAGGGCTGTTTGTTATTGGTTATGTGTTAAATGCTTTCTTATCAAAAAAAAACAAAAAACCGTTTTCAAAAGCGCTCGTTGTCCCTTTTAGTTTGATTGGCGGGGTTTTTAGCGCGTTATTTGGGAGCGGTGGTTTTATTTATGCAATGTATTTATCCAGTCGGATTGAAGATAAACAGCGTTTTCGTATCACCCAAATGACACTAATTGGTTTTAGTACGCTAACACGTGTGGTCATTTTTTTGGTTATGGGAGTGTACCTTAACCTTGATACTTTATTGATTGCATTAGCATTCTGTCCAGCAATGTTGCTTGGAACTTGGTTGGGTAGGCACATTACATTAAAAATCACCCGTGAAGCTTTTTTGAAAATTATTAATCTAGTGATTTTAGTTTCAGGCATAGCCTTGTTATATCGATATTTCTTTGTTCTTTAATTATAAATACCCGTTAAAACACAAATTTATTTTATAAAGATAAATAGCAGAATATAGGTGGCATGCTACAATCACCGCTGGCATTATTAGGTTTATTGATAATGCGGCGGTTTTTTATATTATTAATAATTAATTTTATGGAGTTAAAATCTAATTCTTTGATTAAGTATTTAGATTAATACCAAAATGAGCTCTGATAATCAGTGTTTACACAATTTTCGACATTCCCCTTCATTTGCTATTTTTACGATTACGACCAGTATTGCCGTTATTGGCATCGTCATTGGGTTAAGTATTCCAATGGTAGCTTTGAGATTAAATAACTATGGTGTGAATGAACTCACCATCGGTATTATTTCCGCTGCGCCAGCTTTAGGGATGTTTTTAATCGCGCCTGTTGTACAGCGTATTGTGCAATGGTCAGGCAAGCGCAAAGCGATGTTAATTGCCACCATTATTTCAGGTATTAGCTTATTACCGCTATTAAGTACGCTACCTCTTTGGTTATTATTTCCTTTACGATTGATAACAGGGCTTGCCAGTGGTGTCATGATTTGCTTAGGCGAAACGTGGATTAACGAATTATCGCCTGAAAACAAACGTGGACGGATCCTCGCGATTTATACCACGGTATTTACTGTGAGCCAGCTACTTGGGCCTTCTTTTATTGCTTATTATGGTGTAGAAGATAAATCCCCTTTGCTTATTTGTACCCTTATCCATTTGATTTCGGTTGTGTTATTTATATTAATGGATCAAAAAGTAGGTGATCGATTGTCCGCTACAGCAGAAAAATCAAATTTTTCTATTATCCAGTTTGTGAAAGTTGCGCCTGGAATTTGTGAGGGAATATTATTTTTCGCCTTTTTTGATGGCACGATTTTATCCATGTTCCCTATCTATGGGATGGGGATGGGACACACAGAAGCGGTGGCTGCACTGATGATTAGCGCGATTTTAGCGGGTGATGCAATCATGCAGCTACCTTTTGGCTGGCTTGCTGACCACATGAATCGGGAGAAACTCTATCGGATCTGTGGTGTTGTAACATTGGCAGCTAGTTTCTTATTACCATTTACCATTACTCAGCCTTATTTAATTTGGGTATTGTTGTTTGTATTGGGAGCAACTGCGGGGGCAATTTATACCATTGCGTTGGTGCAGATTGGCCAATATTTTAAAGGGAATGAGCTGATTATTGCGAATGCGGCAGCAGCGATGTTGTGGGGGATTGGTAACTTATCTGGGCCTCTGCTCGCAGGAGTCGCGACATCAATTTCACCATCAGGCTTACCTATTTTATTGATTTTGTCTGCGGCTATTTTTTTGTGGTTTACCCGAGCGAAATACAGTGCGCAAGTTACTGAGCAAGCGACATATTAATTTTAGCGGGTGAATTAGCACCCGCTTCACTTTATTCTGTGACTTTATAAACGACTAAATTCTCACGGTATTCATCTGGTCGATGGTTGTGCCAAAAAAGTACCATACCTTGTGGGGCAGGCTTCACTTCTTTTGATAATACGATTAACCAGCGGCAGTGCTCTGGTTTTTGGAACTTATCCTGTCGTTGGTGTAGAACTTTTGTGTAGTAATACAACATTGGCGCTTCTGATTCTCCAATATTATCAGAGGCCATACAATCATCAGCTGTATATTGGCCTACTAAATGCTGTTTTAAATCGACAAAAACCCCTTCAAAACCTTTTGTGTAATCAACCCAACCCAAAAATAAGGTTAAGATCACTCCCCAAACAGTACAGAGCCCGAGTACCCAGTTTTTCATCATTTGAAAAGCGGGGGAAAGGTTTGGAATGATTCGGTTACGCAAGAACCAAACCAGTGTAATCAATACCCCGCAGATGAAAGTGATAGTGGAAAAGGGCATTTGATAACTCATGGGGAGCCAACGGCTAAATAATGTTAAGTATTCTTGATGGTGGCCCGTTAATACGATGAAATAGCTGACCCATAGAAATGCGACTAAGAATGACCAAAACACAGCAGAGAAACGTGAAATCCCATTGAGCACTTTTTCAGGAATAGCCAAAAGTGCAGGTGTACCAATAATCGCCATTGGTGCGATAAAAGGAAGAAGGTATAGTGCACGGCCAGAGGCAGAAATTTGCAAAAAGACTATGCCTAAGAGCGGGAATAATGTGAGTAAATAGGTGTTAGAAGTCATTAAGCGTTTGATTGGGTGGCGTAAGAAATAAGCGACTGCCAACAAACCCGATGGTAGAGCAAACAATGAAACGGCTGCAGGGATACGTGTTAAATTTGCTTTTGCACCGAGTTTTTCAACAGAAAAGCCAAAAAAGCGACCGATGTTATTTTCCCAAAACCAAACCATAAATAAATCAGGGTGTTGCTGGTAAAGCATGATTGGCCAAGGGAGGATAGCAATAAGCGCCGCTAATCCAGCCGCAAAACTATAGCACCAAAATTGTTTTGTACGGCATTGAGTTAAAAATACAGGGGCTAATAGCAGACAAATCCACAGGACTCCAGGAATAAAGACACCTTTTGAGAGCATCGTTACCACTGTTCCCACGCAGAGCCAAACCGCTGACATTCCCATTTTTTGTTGTTGGATCAACCCTAATAGCCCATAAAGCCCGATTGTTGCACCTGCTACCAGGGCGACATCAGTAAACATATCATGGCTATGGCGGAGGATCCCTGGCGCGCAAGCATACAGTGCAAATGCAATCCAAATACGGATATCAGTAAAGTCCTTTGCAGTAAAAAAGCGGCGAGCTAAGAACACAAAAAATGAAAAGTTAATGACTGAAAAAAATAAGCTGGCAGTTCGTGCCGCATCATAGAGTGGCATAAACCCTGAAAATAAGTGGGAGGTTAGGGTTGCAACCCAATAATAAAGCGGGGGTTTTTCCATAAAAGGCTCACCCGCATTGGTTGGAACTAACCATTTCCCTGTTTCATACATGGTTTGAATAATACCAAAGCTGTAGTTTTCATCTTGTTTCCATGGACTATGACTATAGATACCAGGGAGTAAATATAGGGCAAGGAAACTGATAAAAAGTAGTAAAACACCCCGTTGTAATGTGATGGATGGTGTATTTTTATTTGGCATATTTATTTAAGACTTTAGTTCACGGTGATAAAAATAAAATAATAACTACGGTTAATAGTTTTTTGGCTCATATATAAAAATAATATTTACTCATTGACGGATATTTATATTTTTTGAAAATATTATTCACTAACACATATTTAAACTATTTTACCATGAAATAATAATGAGTTAGCTAACCGTTTTGTAAGCAAATATTCAGTGATTATATCAAAAAAAATAATCTCGCTATATAAACAAAGTCTATATGAAATTGAATTAGCTATTTTTACCTAATGTTATCTTTAATAAATGGTGAAGAATAATAAATATTATTAATAAAGCCGTATTTATCATCGGGTATTTTATTCTATTTTTCGAGGTGGAAAATGAGTTTGATGCAGAGAAAAAACTAAAAACACTTGATCATTTGCCCGTTTTCGAACGATAATTGCTCTCCTCACAATACGCCCTATTCTTATTTTTAAGCCAAACGATTGCGCCATTGTTTTGATTGGGATTTTTCCTCTCGGTCAATAAGGTTTTTAGAAATACGTAATCGTTTACGTCAGCGGGAGTGTGATGAGCCAGTAAGATGGGCATATAAACTTATTGGCTTTTAGCGTGTTCGTTTACCATTAACAGCAGAGGTACACCATGTCAGGCCAACAGGCTTCATCCAACTGCAAATTGGATTCATTTTTTAAGATCACCGCTCGCGGCTCTTCCGTTCGCCGTGAAATCATTGCAGGGCTAACCACATTCTTAGCGATGGTTTATTCTGTTATTGTGGTGCCTGGTATGTTGGGGCAGGCTGGTTTCCCGCCTACTGCAGTGTTCATTGCTACCTGTTTAGTGGCGGGTTTCGGTTCATTATTAATGGGGCTATGGGCGAATTTGCCGATGGCAATAGGTTGTGCCATTTCACTTACCGCATTTACCGCTTTCAGCTTAGTTTTAGGCCAGCAAATTAGTATCCCTGTTGCGTTAGGCGCCGTATTTCTAATGGGGTGCTTGTTTACCATTATTTCTGTAACAGGCATTCGTAGTTGGATTTTACGTAATATGCCAATGGGCATTGCACATGGTACAGGGATTGGTATCGGCCTGTTTTTATTATTGATTGCTGCAAATGGCGTGGGTTTAGTGATTAAAAACCCAAATGCTGGCCTACCTGTGGCTTTAGGTGAATTTACCTCTTTCCCTGTTTTAATGTCATTAGCGGGTCTTGCAGTTATTTTCGGCTTAGAAAAGCGCCGTGTACCAGGTGGCGTGTTATTAGTCATTATTGCGATCTCAATTATTGGTTTAATTTTTGATCCTGCAGTGAAATACCAAGGTTTCTTTAAATTACCGTCATTAGGTGACGATGGTCTTTCTCTTGTTTTTAATATGGATATCATGGGTGCGTTGCAACCAATGGTACTGCCAAGTTTATTGGCGCTAGTCATGACTGCCGTATTTGATGCGACGGGTACAATCCGTGCCGTTGCAGGGCAAGCGAACTTATTAGATAAAGACGGGCAAATTATTGATGGTGGAAAAGCATTAACCGCTGACTCCGTAAGTAGCATTTTTGCGGGGGCGATAGGTGCTTCACCAGCGGCGGTTTACATTGAATCAGCCGCGGGAACAGCTGCTGGTGGGCGTACGGGGTTAACTGCTGTTGTTGTTGGAGTGCTATTCCTACTGATCCTCTTTTTATCGCCATTGTCATACTTAGTGCCTGCTTATGCGACAGCACCAGCACTGATGTACGTTGGTTTGTTAATGTTAAGTAACGTTTCAAAATTAGACTTTGATGACTTTGTTGATTCGATGTCTGGCCTGCTGTGTGCGGTGTTTATCGTCCTGACATGCAATATCGTAACGGGCATTATGCTTGGCTTTGCAGCATTAGTGATCGGTCGCATTTGTGCGGGTGAATGGCGTAAGTTGAATATTGGTACTGTTGTGATTGCTGTGCTTTTGGTGGCGTTTTATGCTGCTGATTTGGCCATTTAAAGGTAATTAAATTAAAAAGGCGGGGGTTGTTACCGCCTTGTAACGCATTATTTCGATTAATCGCAAAGTATAAATTTTTTTCCCATAGGACGGTAGCTAGGGATAGAATAGATATAAGGCGGTGAATCAAGTGGAAGTCCCATTTTTCCACTCGTGACCGCTTGATTGTCATAATCGAGGTCTGGACGGTGCTATCTCTTACTATGCGGCGGCAGGCAATTTTGAGTTCTGGTCGTCTGGTTAATCAGTAAGGGCAACATGGAAATTTTCTTTACTATTCTTATTTTGATTTTAGCTGTCTCTGTGTCAGGGGTTGCTGCTAAAATTCTTCCTATTCGTATTCCACTTCCCCTCATTCAAATAGCCATTGGTGCACTATTAGCTTGGCCACAATTTGGCTTGCATGTCACGTTTGACCCCGAATTGTTTATGGTTTTATTGATTCCGCCTTTACTGTTTGTTGATGGCTGGAAAACACCAACCCGTGAATTTTTCCAAAATGGCCGGGAAATTTTTATTCTCGTGTTGGTTTTGGTATTGGTTACAGTTATAGGTATCGGTTACTTAATTTACTGGTTAATGCCTGGTATTCCACTCATCGCCGCATTTGCCCTAGCTGCGGTACTTTCACCAACGGATGCGGTTGCGCTGTCTTCCATTGTGGGGAAAGGGCGTATTCCTAAACGTATGATGAGTGTCCTAGAAGGTGAGGCATTAATGAATGATGCTTCAGGTCTGGTGGCATTAAAATTCGCAGTTGCCATTGCGATGGGGACAATGGTATTTAGCACATCTGGCGTGACGATTGAATTCTTTAAAGTTGCTGTGGGTGGCTTACTTGCAGGGATTATTGTGACATGGTTGTACAGTAAATCTTTGCGTTTAATGAGCCGCTGGAGTGGTGATGACCCTGCAACACAGATTGTTTTCATGCTATTGCTGCCATTTGCTTCATACATGATTGCAGAACATATTGGGTTTTCTGGCATTTTAGCCGCTGTTGCCGCAGGGATGACTATCACCAAATCTGGCGTGATCCGTAATGCGCCACTCGCAATGCGTTTACGTGCGGATAGTGTTTGGTCGATGTTGGAATTTGTATTTAACGGCCTAGTTTTCATCATGTTAGGGCTACAGTTGCCTGGGATATGGGAAACTTCCGTCATTCAAGCAGATCTCGACCCAAGTGTTGAGACATGGATGTTGTTTGCAGCCGTTGCCATTATTTACTTTGCCTTGTTATTGCTGCGTTTTTGTTGGCTGTGGCTGATGAAAAGGTTTAGCCGTTTGTTCCTAAAGAAAAAACCACTGCAATTTGCTAATTATACCGTGCGTGAGCTGTGGCTGGCTTCTTTTGCGGGGGTGCGTGGGGCGATTACCTTAGCGGGTGTGCTCTCTATTCCGTTGTTTTTAACCGACGGTTCTCCTTTCCCTGCTCGTTACCAACTGGTGTTTATCGCCGCTGGGGTGATTTTGTTCTCCATTTTTGCAGGGGTGATCGCATTACCGTTATTGCTGCGCAATTTCAAAGTGGGTGACAAAGAAGCGGATGCCAACGAAATACGTATGGCGAAGGCTAAAATGGCAGAAGTAGCGATCGTTAGCTTGAATAAAATGGAAGAGCGTTTATCTGCGGACGTGGACGAAAAACTTGATTCAGAAGATATCAGTGAGGTTGCTTCTCGCGTGACAGGTTATCTCAGACGTCGTACGGCAGGGCAAGATGAAATTGAACATAACTTGCAAATTGAAGACCTTGAGCGCCGTTTCCGTTTGACCGCGTTGCGTGCAGAGCGTGGTGAGCTTTATCACTTGCGTGCTACGAAAAAAATCAGCAATGAGACACTACAATCTTTGTTGGTCGATTTAGATTTATTAGAAGCGGTACTGATCGAAAAAGAGCATTAAAACGAAAAACCGAGTATTCTACTCAGCATTCTTTAGTTTGAGACAGAATACAGCATTATGTGGTTACTTGTTATCACGACGCTGCTTTGGGCAGCGTCTTTTAGTTTGATTGGTGAATATTTAGCAGGCCAAGTCGACAGCTGGTTCTCAGTTTTGGTGCGTGTTGGCCTTGCTTCATTAGTATTCCTGCCTTTTCTTCGCTGGCGTCAATTTGGCGCTAAAGTGATTTCACTTTACATGTTAGTGGGTGCTTGCCAGCTTGGGATCATGTACCTGTTTGTTTTCCATGCCTATCAATATCTTACTGTTGCTGAGTTTTTACTTTTTACGGTATTAACGCCACTGTATGTCACATTAATTTATGACTTATTAGAACGGCAGCCACTGCGCAAAGGGTACTTGTTTAGTTCTTTGCTGGCGGTGATTGGTGCGGCAATTATTCGCTATGATCATTTGAGCGAATCATTCTGGTTGGGGTTATTGTTTGTGCAGTTAGCCAATATCTTTTTTGCTATCGGGCAAGTGGGGTATAAGCGTTTGATGGAGGTACATCCCATTCCTCAACATCAGGCTTTCTCGTGGTTCTATTTGGGGGCGACGTTAGTGGCACTGATTGGCTGGTTGCTCTTTGGTAATAAATCCATGATGCCAACCACAAACCTCCAATGGGGAGTACTGCTGTGGCTTGGTATTGCTGCATCAGGTATTGGTTATTTTATGTGGAACTATGGGGCAACAAAAGTTGATGCTGGAACCCTTGCTATTATGAATAACATGATGGTTCCAGCTGGCCTATTAGTGAATTTTGCCATTTGGCAGCAACATCCTAATTGGTTGAGTTTTACCATTGGATCGAGCCTAATAATTGCGTCTCTTTGGGTGCATAAACGTTGGATACTTTCGCGGGCTTCACATACGAAAGGCTCTCCACAGCGTGATCCGTCGCGTTCTCAGTAAATGCCTCGATAGCTGGCTGGCGCTGTTCTCCTTCACGGCACGCAGCGTACAGCCGGCTCCATAAGCCACTCCCCAATGTTTTAGTCTTAATCAACCCTTGCTTCTCGAAGGAATCTACGGCCCAATGGGGTAATGCGGCAATTCCCATTTTAGCTGCTACCATTTGAATTAAAATCAATGTGTTATCTACATTTTTTACATTTGGTGAAACGCCCGCAGGTTGCAGGAAGTGGCGCCAAACATCAAAACGTTCTCGTTGTACTGGGTAGAGCAGTAACGTTTCATTCGCCAAATCATGTGGTTCAATGTGTGGCTTCTTTGCAAGTGGATGGTCACAGGCGACGATCAATTTCACTTCATAATCGAACATTGGCGTGTAATGAATACCTTGGTCAGGCAGGATATCTGACGTCATCACAAGGTCGAGCTCTCTTGAAAGCAACTCAGGCTGTGGGTCGAATGTCACCCCCGATTTAAAATCCACACTCACTTGCGGCCAGGTCTGCCTAAACTGTTGCAATGCAGGTGTTAGCCATTGAATGCAACTGTGGCATTCGATAGCAATACGTAGCGCACAGACACCAGGTTCATTACAGACGCGAATGGCATCTTTGACCAAGGGTAGTACTTGTTGTGCCAGCTGCAATAAAACTTCCCCTTGTGGCGTAAATTGTAATGGCTGGCTTTTTCGTACAAATAAGCGAAAGCCTAACCGATGCTCTAAATCACTAAACTGGTGTGATAGAGCTGATTGTGTCTGGTGCAAGTGTGTTGCTGTAGCCGCTAATGAGCCGTACTGGCTGAGCGCTTGCAATGTTTTTAAATGTTTTAGTTCGATCATGAGAAACCTTCACGGTGACAATGAAATATTTGCGCTTGTGCTTTATACAGTACCTGTTGATTATGGATGTGTAAACATCTAGACGGCTAAATATTTTAAGGGGTCAATATGTCTGTTATAAATCATACACTTGGTTTTCCACGCGTCGGTCTGAAAAGAGAGCTAAAACGAGCACAAGAAGATTATTGGGCAGGCAAAATTAACCAATCGGCGCTTTTAGCGGTGGGGCATGAGTTGCGCGTTCGCCATTGGGAGCAGCAAAAAAATGCAGGTGTTGAATTATTACCCGTTGGTGATTTTGCTTGGTATGACCAAATTCTGACAACCAGTTTACTATTAGGTAACGTGCCGCCACGCCATCAAAATGAAGATGGTTCTATTGATTTAGATACCTTATTTAGAGTCGCTCGTGGCCGTGCACCAACAGGGACTCCCGCGCCAGCAGGTGAAATGACCAAATGGTTTAACACAAACTACCATTACATCGTGCCTGAGTTTCAAAAAGGGCAAAAATTTGCGCTATCTTGGAACCAATTGTTTGATGAAGTTGATGAAGCACTTGCGCTAGGCCACAAAGTTAAACCTGTGATTGTGGGGCCAATTACCTACCTGTGGTTAGGGAAAGTTAAAGGCGAACCATTTGATCGTTTATCGTTGCTGAATGAATTACTGCCAGTTTACCAACAAATATTGGCGCGCTTAGCTGAAAAAGGCATTGAATGGGTGCAAATTGACGAACCCGCACTGGTACTGGATTTACCTATTGAATGGCAACAAGCATACAAAGAGGCCTATCAAGCGTTATCAGGCCACATAAAATTATTGTTGACCACGTATTTTGATGGCGTTAGCCATCACTTAGATATCATCAAACAGTTAGCTGTCCAGGGGGTACATGTCGATGTTGTGGCGGGTTCAGATGATATTGAAGTACTGCACCAAGCGCTGCCTGCTGACTGGATTTTATCACTAGGTGTGATTAATGGCCGTAATGTTTGGAAAGCCGATTTAGGTGAAAAATTTACCCAAGTAAAACCACTGCTGGGTCAACGTTCAGTGTGGGTAGGAACCTCCTGTTCACTGCTGCACAGCCCCATTGATTTGAATGATGAAACGCGTTTAGATGCGGAAGTGAAAAGCTGGTTCGCGTTTGCATTACAAAAATGTGAAGAGCTTGCCTTGCTGAGTAAAGCACTCAATCAACCCACTGATGCAAACATTGCAACGTTAGAAACATACAGTGCGCCGATTCGAGTTCGTAAAACCTCAACTCGAGTGAATAATGCCACCGTCGCACAACGTTTAGCGGCAATTCGTGAGGGGGATGCAGAGCGTACCAGCCCATATTCACAACGTGCACAGCTTCAGCGTAAACGCTTTAACTTGCCATTATGGCCAACTACCACGATTGGTTCTTTTCCTCAAACCAGTGAAATCAGAACGCTACGGTTAGATTTCAAAAAAGGTCATGTAGATAAAACCTATTACCGTACAAATATTAGCGAGCACATCAAACAGGCGATTAAAGAGCAAGAAATTTTGGATATTGATGTGTTGGTACACGGTGAAGCTGAACGTAATGACATGGTTGAGTACTTTGGTGAACACTTTGATGGCTATGTATTTACGCAAAATGGTTGGGTACAAAGCTATGGTTCGCGTTGTGTGAAGCCACCAGTGATTATTGGGGATATTAGCCGCCCTGAGGCAATTACCGTTGAGTGGGCGAAATATGCGCAATCGCTAACGAAAAAACCTGTCAAAGGTATGTTAACAGGCCCAGTCACTATCCTGTGTTGGTCATTCCCGCGTGAAGATGTTAGCCGTGAAACCATCGCAAAACAAATCGCACTGGCACTACGCGATGAAGTGGATGACTTACAGAAAGCGGGTATTGGTATTATTCAAATTGATGAGCCTGCGTTGCGTGAAGGCTTACCACTGCGTCGAAATGAGTGGGCATCATACTTAAAATGGGCAGTCGATGCCTTTAAACTCAGCGCTGCCATCGCTGAGGATGACACACAAATTCATACCCATATGTGTTATTGCGAGTTCAATGACATCATGGATTCGATAGCGGCGCTAGATGCAGATGTGATTACTATCGAAACTTCGCGTTCAGATATGGATCTGTTGGATGCATTTGAACATTTCGATTATCCAAATGAAATTGGGCCAGGTGTCTATGATATTCACTCACCGAATGTACCAAATGTGGCGTGGATTGTTGAATTGCTCAGAAAAGCGGAAAAACGTGTCCCTGTTGAGCGTTTGTGGGTCAACCCAGACTGCGGACTGAAAACCCGCGGCTGGACGGAAACCCGTCAAGCGTTAGCCAACATGGTTGAAGCCGCGAAATTGCTAAGAAATGAGCACTCATCTTAAAGCGTAATAAAAGGCAGGGAAACCTGTCTTTAAGACTGCTGACAAACCGATTAGGTTTGACGGCAGGTTGGATGGGTTTTGAAAATAAATTAGGAAAATCAATTCATTGATTTTCGGCTGATAACACAAAGCAGGAAAAACGACGCTTTTATCCTGCTTTGTCAACAACCTCAAAGGCAGGGAAACCTGCCTTTTTGCGTATACAGGTTGGTTAACGGGTTAACCAAATAATTTAGATTTCAACAGATTCATACCAATAGAAGCCAAATCGAGGTTTTCAGGAAGCTCACCATTTGGTGTTGCACTATCAACCAGTTGGGGCAGATATTTAGCCACTAAATCTGATGTTGATTGTGTATCTAAGCCCACAGATTGAGCCAACTCTTGAAGATTAACATTGCCAAACACTTGCATTAATTGGCTTCCATCAATCGGTAAATTCGCCCCTTCGCTAATCCACGACGTAATAATGCCACCTAAGCCTTGTTCGTTAAATTTATCAACGACACCAGAAAGGCCACCTTGGTTTTCAATCCAATTAATAACGGATTGAAATTGTTGCATTTTATCACCTGCAACCATCCCTAACATTTGATCGAATAGCCCCATTTTTTGACTCCTAGGTAACATGTCACTTGATGCTCTCACTCATAGTATGGAGCATTATTTGAAAAATTGTAGTCGGCTATTTTGATTAATTTATTTTTCAGGTCAATGAAAATGATGCATTTAAGATAACCCGATATAACAAGGTGATGTGATTGAGCTTATGGAGGATGTAAATAAGCACAACCGATGTCACATTTTTTATCACACATTTGTGTGAATGATTTTCATGAGGTGTGAATTTATTTATTTGTTCTATATCAATGTGTTATATCGAAATTGATTGTTTTTTATATTATTGGCAATGTGATGTTGGTCATGTGTTTGTGAATTTTGTTGTGTGAGAATTCACAACAGTCACGAAGATTAACAACATCAGGGGTCATTATGGGAAATTTCGTTAATAATATTGGCGTTATTGGCCTTGGTTCCATGGGGATGGGCATTGCACAATCTCTAATAAAAAAGAATATTCCAACCTATGGATTTGATTTAAACCAAGAAGCTTGTCAAAACTTACTTCGTGTTGGGGCAAAAGCTGTAGGGCAAAATGCCGCTGAATTTGCTCAGGAAATAGAGGCGTTATTGCTCGTGGTTGTTAATGGCCGCCAAGTTGAAGCTATTTTATTTTCTGGGGATAAGCCACTTGTTGAACAACTACGCCCAGGGACAATCATTGTCTTACACAGCACTTTAGCTGCTGAGCAAACTAAACAAATTGCAAAACGCCTTGCAAGTTACCAATTATCATTGGTGGACGCACCTATTTCAGGTGGTGCGATTAAAGCGGCTGAAGGCAAACTCACCATAATGGCTTCTGGTGAACCCGTTTTATTTGAAAGGTTATCACCTGTCTTTGATGCCATTTCTGAGCGTCTCTATCGTGTTGGTGATGAGGTTGGCTTAGGGTCAACGGTAAAAACCATCCATCAATTACTCGCGGGTGTACATATCGCTGTAGCAGCAGAAAGTATGGCGCTAGCATCAAAAGCGGGTATCGACCTTGATGTGATGTATGACATTGTCACGCATGCGGCAGGGAATTCTTGGATGTTCGAAAACCGTATGCAGCACGTATTAGATGGGGATTACACACCAAAATCATCCGTTGATATTTTTGTGAAAGATTTAGGCTTAGTGATGGAAACGGGGAAAGCGTTAAACTTCCCGCTTCCTCTCGCCGCGACTGCCCATCAAATGTTTATTTCTGCGAGTAACGAAGGCTTTGGTCTGCAAGATGACAGCGCAGTGATTAAAACATTTAAAGGAATTACTTTACCGGAGAAAAAAGCATGACAGTGAAGTTAGGCGTAATCGCCGATGATTTTACCGGTGCGACCGATATTGCGGGCTTTATGGTACAAAACGGCTGGAAGGTCGTTCAACTATTGAACGAACCTGATGAAAATACCGTTGTACCTCATGATGTTGATGCGATTGTTGTCAGTTTAAAAAGTCGCTCGTGTCCTGTTGATGAAGCAGTGAGTGCTTCAATCAATGCGTGTAACTGGCTAAAACAAAAAGCGCAGTGCCAGCAAATATTCTTTAAATACTGTTCGACGTTTGACTCGACAGAAAAAGGCAACATCGGTCCTGTCACTGATGCATTAATGGCACAATTGGGGACGGATTTAGCCTTAGTTTGCCCTGCATTACCCATCAATGGCAGAACTGTTGTTCATGGCCATTTATTTGTTAATGGTCAGTTGCTTAACGAAAGTGGGATGCAACATCATCCTGTGACACCAATGACGGATGCAAATTTATTGCGCGTTATGGAGAAACAGTCGAAAGGGAAAGCGGGCTTAATTTCACTGGTAGAGGTACAGCAGGGTCACGACACGATAAGTGCACAGCTAGCTGCGTTTGCTGAACAAGGCACGAGTTATGCGGTTGTCGATGCGATCACCATGGATGATTTATTACCCATCGCGAGTGCAGTGAAAACAATGCCATTACTCACTGGCGGCTCTGGTTTAGGCGCTGCACTGGCAAACATTGATAGCCAATGTGTGTGGGGTGGTAACACCACCAGAGGGGAAAAACCGACTGGCTTAGCTCGGAAAACAGTCATTTTGTCAGGTAGTTGCTCTGTTATGACAAACAAGCAAGTACAAGCTTATCAGCAAATTGCGCCTGCAAAAGCGTTGGATGTTGGAGAGTGCTTAAATAACCCAGCGTATGCAAAATCATTGGCAGTTTGGGTTCAAGAGCAGCAATCGACAGGTTTAGCACCATTACTGTATGCGACTCAGCCACCTGAATTATTAAAGAAAACACAAGAAAAATATGGCGCTGTAGCGTCGAGCAGTGCAGTAGAAAACGTATTTGGTGAAGTGGTGAAGGAACTTCAATCGCAAGGGTTTAACACGTTTATTATCGCGGGTGGTGAAACGTCGGGCAAAGTCGTTCAAAGCCTTGGTATCGAGCAATTAAGTATTGGTTCACCGATCGCCCCAGGCGTTCCTTGGGTACAAGATTTAGCAAGCGGAAACTGGTTAGCATTGAAATCAGGCAACTTTGGCCAAGAAAATTTCTTCCAGTTCGCACAGGAGATGTTTAATGAGTGATGAAAAGGCGCTGCGTCAAGAGTTAGTCGATTGGGCTAAGTCAATGTTTAACCGTGGATATAGCAGCGGTGGAGCAGGAAATATAAGCGCTAGGCTACCTGATGGCTGCATTATTGTTACACCAACAAATTCCAGTTTTGGGGATTTAGATCCAAATAAACTGAGTAAGCTAGATGCCGATGGAAATTGGATTGATGGTGATAAGCCAACAAAAGAAGTGTCTATGCATATGGCAATGTATCAGCAACGTCCTGATTGCCAAGCTGTTGTTCACTTACACTCTCCGTGGCTTACTGCGCTCTCGTGCTTAGCTGGGTTAGATTCCGCAAATTGCTTGCCCCCGATTACGCCTTATTACGTCATGCGTGTGGGGAAACTGCCATTGATTGAGTATTTGCCACCAGGGGACGACCGAATTGGTGAGGAAATTGCGAAATTAGCACCGACGCATAATGCGGTTTTGCTATCTAACCATGGACCTGTGGTGGGTGGAAAAACACTAAGACAAGCATTTTTTAATGCAGAAGAGCTAGAAGATACAGCTCGCTTATATATCACATTGCGCCCACACGGTTTCACGACATTAACGCAAGAGCAAGTCGAGTTGCTCGAGAGTCGTTATCCACAAAAGTAAGGAGGCAAAAAATGGCTAAGTTTGCAGCAAATCTCAGCATGATGTTTAACGAAGTGCCTTTTATGCAACGTTTTGAAAGTGCAGCGAATGCAGGTTTTAAAGGCGTTGAATATCTTTTTCCTTATGAAGAAGATGCCAATTTAATTGCGAATGAACTGAAAAAACACAATTTAACGCAGGCATTGTTCAATATGCCTGCAGGTAACTGGGCTGCGGGCGAGCGTGGCATGGCATCTCTTCCAGGTCGTGAGGCTGAATTTGCCGAAGGTGTACAAACGGCTCTGACATACGCGAAAGCATTGGGTTGTAAACAAGTGCATGCAATGGCGGGGAAAGTGAATGAAAACGTCACATTAGAACAGCAAAAAGCGTGTTTCATCAAAAATATTCAACATGCTGCGGATGTGATGGCGGAGCATGGGATCCGTGTACTGATTGAGCCAATCAATACCCGTGATATGCCTGGGTATTTTTTAACGACTCAAAAGCAAGCTGAAGCATTATTACCTGAAATTAATCGTGAAAACGTATTTATCCAGTTGGATTTATATCACTGCCAAATTATGGAGGGTGATTTATTGAAAACAATCGAACGTTTATGGGGTAAATTTAGTCATATTCAGATAGCGTCAGTCCCTTACCGTCATGAACCCGATAGTGGCGAAGTGAATTACCCTTGGATTTTCAAACAATTGGATGAAATGGGTTATGACGGCTGGTTAGGATGTGAATATCATCCTGCAGGCCGTACCGAAGATGGGTTAGGCTGGCTTAAACAAGCAGATTCATAATTAGGAGAACCTATGCTCCCTTCTGAGCGTCGTGATTTTATTTACCGTTACGTACATGAGCGCCAAACTGTGTCGATCAGTGACTTAGTTGAGCTTATGAATGTCTCTCATATGACCGTACGACGTGATATTCGGATGCTAGAAGAAGAAGGGAAGGTGCTCAGTATCAGTGGTGGCGTTAAGTTAAATGATGTGTTGCGTCAAGAACTACCTTGGAGTGAAAAGGCGCGATTGCATCACCGTCATAAGCGTGAAATTGGCCAGTTTGCCAGTTCGTTAGTTGAGGATGGGCAAGTTGTGTACCTCGATGCGGGGACGACAACATTTGAAATCGCTCGTGTCCTTGGTGAACGCTTTAATTTAACGATTGTCACTAATGATTTTTCTATCATGCAGTATTTGATGGATAAATCGCAGCTCAACCTTTACCACACAGGTGGGCAAGTGGACAAACGCAATCATTCTTGCGTTGGGAATACCGCCGCGATGATGTTGCAAACCTTGAATGTGGATATTGCGTTTATCAGTACCAGCTCATGGGATTTGCAACATGGTGTTTCAACACCTCATGAGGAAAAAGTACAGATAAAACAAACGCTACTAGATGTAAGCCGACGCTGTGTGTTGGTTTCAGATAGTAGCAAATTTGGCAAGTATGGCATGTTCCGTGTTTGCCCTCTAAATCAGTTGCACGACATTGTTTGTGATGATCGATTACCCATCGATGTGGTGCAACGGATAACAGAACAAAACATAAAACTTCATTTAATAAAGACATAAAACATAAATAATCTTACCTAGAACTGCATAGCCAGAAAAAGGCTATAGCAAGGAGAATTACAATGAAAGTTATTATTACTGGTGGCGCAGGCTTTCTGGGCCAGCAGCTAGCCGCTGCTTTGCTTAAAAATAGCCAGGGTTTAAAATTTGACCACCTTGTTTTAGCCGATATTCAGTGCCCTACATCGCCAGTTGAAGATGCGAGAGTGACCTGTGTCGCGTTGGATTTAACCCAGACTGGCGCAGCTAATGAACTGATTGATGCGCAAACGGATGTGGTTTTCCACCTTGCAGCTATTGTGAGCAGCCATGCTGAAAGCGATTTTGACCTAGGCATGAAAGTCAACTTCGAAGCAACGCGCCAATTATTGGAAGCTGCTCGTGAGAAGAACCCTGCAATTAAATTTATGTTCACCAGCTCATTAGCTGTTTTTGGTGGGCAATTACCTGATGTGATCACTGATCTGTGTGTTGTGAACCCACAGTCGTCTTATGGCGCGCAAAAAGCGATGTGTGAGTTAATGGTGAATGACTACTCCCGTAAAGGCTATATAGATGGACGGGTTATGCGTTTGCCAACAATTAGTATTCGCCCTGGAGTACCAAACAAAGCCGCTTCTTCATTTGCCAGTGGCATCATTCGTGAGCCATTAAATGGTATGGAGAGCGTTTGTCCAGTTTCACCTGACTTAGCATTATGGTTATCAAGCCCAGAAACGGTGATTAACAATTTTATTCATGCGGTGAGTATTCCTGCGGAAAAATTTGGCCAGTCACGGACAGTGAATTTGCCAGGCATCACCGTCACGGTTCAGGGAATGATTGACGCATTGCGTGATGTTGCAGGTCAAGAAACGGTTGATCTTATCCGTTTTGAGCCCGATGAAGCCATTAATCGCATTGTGGCGAGTTGGCCAGGCAAATTTGATATTAGCCGTGCATTGGATTTAGGTTTCCGTGCAGATGGCTCGTTTGGTGATGCGATCCGTTCGTTTATCACCCACCACGGCTCGTCTAATTAGGAGATAGCCTATGTCCTATATTCCTGTTATTGGCCTCGCGGTGGCCATATTCGTTCTGATTTTTCTCGTATTACGAACGCGCGTTCATGCGTTATTGGCAATGCTCATTGCCGCGGCAATTGCGGGTGTTTCTGGTGGTTTAACAGCAGCGGAGACAGTGACAGTCATTACAAAAGGCTTTGGGTCAACACTTGGTAGCATCGGTATTGTTATCGGACTCGGGGTAATGATGGGAAGGGTGCTGGAAGTTTCAGGTGCTGCTGAACAAATCGCCTATAGCTTTATCAAATGGTTAGGGAAAAAACGTGAGGAGTGGGCACTGGCAATTACGGGCTATATTGTCAGTATCCCTATCTTCGTTGACTCCGCTTTCGTCATTTTATATCCATTGGCAAAAGCGCTGGCGAAAAATGGTAAGCGCAGCATATTAACCTTAGGTGTTGCACTGGCTGGTGGTTTAGTTGTTACGCACCATACAGTTCCTCCGACACCAGGCCCTTTAGGCGTTGCTGGTATTTTTGGTGTCGATGTTGGGGCGATGATCCTGGCTGGAATGAGCCTCGCTATTCCTTGTGTAATCGGAATTGTTTTTTATGCAAAATGGTTAGGAACTAAATATCCTGAGTTTATGCCAGATGAAACGGGCAGTGAAGATCTGAAAGAAGTTCATGCACGTTACATGGAAGAAAAAGCAAACAAACCATTACCAAGCTTATTTTTATCTTTACTACCGATTATCACGCCAATCTTATTGATTTTTATCAATGCAATTAATGGCTTGATTTTAAAAACTGAATCATTCCAAGGAATGGAAAGCAATTGGTATTTTCAGACATTTGAATTCTTAGGCGCGCCAATTATTGCTTTATCAATTAGTGTGTTGATATCGGTATACACATTAATGCCAAAAGCAACAAAAGAAGAAGTCATCGACCGTATGGAAGAAGGCTTACAAGCCGCTGGGATTATCTTGTTAGTGACAGGTGCTGGTGGTGCGTTAGGCGCAGTATTACGTGATAGTGGGACAGGTAATATTCTTGCTGAGCACGTTGCAAACTTACCAATTACACCTGTACTAATTCCTTTTATTATCGCGACATTAGTGCGCTTAATTCAAGGGTCTGGCACGGTAGCGATGATCACAGCAGCATCCATATCTGCACCAATCATCAGCCAAATACCCGATATTAACTTATTGGTTGCGGCGCAAGCGGCAACAATGGGGTCTCTGTTCTTCGGTTATTTCAACGACAGCCTATATTGGGTTGTGAACAGAATGATGGGGATTAAAGACGTAAAACAACAAATGATCGTTTGGTCTATACCTACAACAATAGCGTGGGCGATTGGTTTAGTTGGCGTCCTTGTCCTTGATGTAATTCTCTAAAATTGTACTTTAAGCTTTACCTGCCAATCCAAAGCGCCTTTACAGGCGCTTTTTTTCGATAATCAGGTACATTCATCTATACTGATTGCATCTTAAACATATTCTCAATATGGCACCTTTATTTTGTGATTAAAATCACGTTTTATTGAAAATAAAATGATGATGTTTTCATTAAAAGAGATACTCGTCACTAAATTAACTTGTGCTTATCGCTATATTAATAGTAGCTAATTAATTCAATGATGCCATTGTGTAAAGGAGTTTGATATGTCTGACGTTTTCCACTTAGGTTTAAAGAAAAGTGACTTACAGGGTGCAACCGTAGCGATTGTTCCTGGGGATCCTAACCGTGTTGAAAAAATTGCACGTCTGATGGATAACCCTGTACACCTTGCGTCATTACGTGAGTATACTTCGTGGCGTGGTGAGCTCGATGGTAAAGCTGTTATTGTTTGCTCAACAGGTATTGGTGGCCCATCTACCTCTATTGCAGTTGAAGAACTCGCGCAATTAGGTATCCGTACTTTCCTACGTATTGGTACAACTGGTGCAATCCAAGAAGATATTAATGTGGGTGATGTATTAGTCACCACAGGTGCAGTACGCTTAGATGGTGCGAGCCAGCACTTTGCGCCACTTGAATACCCAGCAGTGGCGGATTTTGATTGTACTAATGCATTATTTGCAGCGGCAAAAGATGCGGGTGCAACGGTTCATGTTGGTGTAACAGCCTCTTCAGATACTTTCTACCCAGGCCAAGAGCGTTATGATACCTATACTGGTCGTGTAATGCGCCATTTCAGAGGCTCAATGAAAGAGTGGCAAGACATGGGCGTTATGAATTATGAAATGGAATCAGCAACGTTACTGACCATGTGCTCAAGCAGCAAAGGCTTACGTGCAGGTATGGTTGCAGGGGTGATTGTTAATCGTACACAACAAGAAATCCCAAATGAAGCATTACTGAAGAAAACAGAAGGTAATGTGCTGAGTATTGTTGTTGAAGCGGCACGTCGTTTACTGTAATCAATGATTTACTGGCTCGCCTATTTAAAATTCACTCGGTTGTGGAAAGGCAATAGGCGGGCTTAGTTTGCCCTTCAAATTATTTATTTGAATCATAATCCTGCCAAGTTTTTAACAGTTTGTAATGAATTTCCAGAAAATAACGTGATCCTCTTATTCATTAGATCTGTTATTGTCATAAAAACAATTATCAATATTATGTGCCCTTTAATCGTTTGGGTTGCATCTTCTTTATTTGCAACTTAGACGTGTGCTGTGGGCAAAAAGGAATCATTATGTCAACAACACCTTACCTTCACCCTTCCGTCCTTCCACTGAAAGGGGGGATTAATTTCCGCGATTTAGGTGGGAAAAAACTATCAAATGGCAATAAAATCAAACCTGGCGTGCTGTTCCGTTCAGGGGCATTAGATCGCTTAACTCAGGATGATGAGTCGGTTTTACAATCACAAAATCTTTTCCAAATTATTGATTATCGGGACGAAGTTGAAATCATTGCTAAGCCTGATGTTGTTTGGCAAGGTGCACATTATGTCCATGCTCCAGCAAACCCGCTCGCCAAAGAAGTGACAGCAAACTTAGATAAGCTCACGCCAGAAATATTGGAACAGTTTGATCCACAAGCCTTTATGTTTCGTTTGTATGAATTATTACCGTTGAATAACCCCGCATATCATCAATTGGTGAACATGCTACAGCAACCCGAAAAAGGGGGGATTGTTCAGCACTGTGCCGTCGGGAAAGACCGCACTGGTGTCGGCTCGGCGTTGGTTTTATTTGCTTTAGGTGCTGATCTTGAAACGGTAATGGAAGACTATTTACTCACTAACGAAACATTAGCGCCATATCGTAAGCACTTACTGGAAGAACACGCAAAAACCATGAGTGATAGCATCGTGAAAAAGTTCGAGTATGTGTATTCTGTCCGTGAAGAGTTCCTACAAACAGCCTTAAAAAGTATTGAAAAACAGTATGGTAATGTGAATAAGTGGTTGGAAACCGATTTTGGCTTAGGGCTGAAACAACGTGAAGACTTACAGCAACACTTCCTCGAATAATAGATGTTACTTTGGCTGATGTTGTGTGAATAAAGATATGAGCACATAACTCAGCTGAATTTATTGTCCTGTTTAATCTTGATTTATACGTTTTTCGCTACTGTAATACATCTAACCATTGATGGAAGGAATATACCGTGACGCTCAATGAAATCGTGACCGTTGTGACGGATTTTACTCGTGAACATGAAGTATGGGCGCTACCCATTATTTTCTTTCTCGCCTTTGGTGAATCTCTCGCTTTCTTATCACTTCTTTTACCTGCAACAGTGATACTGCTTGCGCTTGGCGCTTTGATTGGTGAAAGCAATATTGTTTTTTGGCCTATTTGGTTGGCTGCTGCGTTAGGGGCCTTTTTTGGCGATTGGCTTTCTTACTGGTTTGGTTTCCATTACAAAGAAAACGTACGCAAGATGTGGCCGATTTCCCGTAATCCGCAAATGATTGATAAAGGGCAAGTTTTTTTTGATCGATGGGGGATTTGGGGGATCTTTTTTGGCCGTTTCTTCGGGCCATTGAGGGCCGTCGTCCCTTTGGTTGCAGGGATCTGTGCGATGCCTCAACGCCATTTCCAACTTGCCAATATTGCCTCTGCGATGATCTGGGCGTTTGGCATACTCGCCCCAGGAGCCCTTGGTCTTAAATGGTTTGCGAGTTGGATAGGCTAGGCTTGCGAAGCGGCTCGCAAATAAACGGCGGCAAATGAAATTACCTCTGGACACTTATACAGTATCCCATTACCTTACACTAGATTTTGTAAAGTAAGGATTTAATCGTGGATACCTCTCTTTTATATGCCGTTATTGGTGCGTTGAGTGGCATTTTAGTCGGTGGTTTAGCGACGTGGTTTTCTATTGCCCAAAAAATCGCGCACAAAGATCAAGAGCTACAACAGGCTTACCGTCAACTTGCAGCCAGCGATGAAAAAAATGTGCATCTTGCTCAGTGGAAAGAGGAGTATGACAGGCTTGATCAAGAGCTTCGTACACAACGTGACATTAACCGGGAACAAGAGGCCGAATTACGCGAAGTCATCACACGGTTAGAGCAAAATCAGCTTGCTAACGAAGAAAAACAACGCATTTTACAGAACAGTGAGCAACGCTTAACGACTCAGTTCGAAAATTTAGCGAATCGTATTTTTGAACAAAATGAGCGTCGTGCTTCAGAACTGCAGCAAAAAAGCTTACTCGCAATGCTATCGCCTTTTCGTGAGCAATTAGATGGTTTTCGCCAACAAGTTCAACAAAGTTTTGGTGAAGAAGCGAAAGAAAGGCATACATTGGCCTATGAAATTAGGCAGTTGCAGCAGCTCAACAATCAGATGACCAAAGAGGCCGTTAATCTAACGCGTGCGCTGAAAGGGGATAACAAGATACAGGGTAATTGGGGAGAAACTATTCTAACCCGTATCTTAGAAGTTTCCGGTTTGCGCGAAGGCAGCGAATTTGAAACCCAAGTCAGTATTAATACGGGTTATAATAGCCGCTATCAACCTGATGTCATTATCCACCTTCCTGAAGGTAAAGATGTGGTTGTCGATGCCAAAATGTCATTAGTGTCTTACGAGCACTATTTCAATAGTGAAGACCCTCATGAGCAGCAACAAGCATTAAAAAACCACGTTGCTTCCATTCGTAATCATATGCGAATGCTGAGCCGAAAGGATTATCATCAGTTACCAGGAATTCGTTCACTGGATTACGTTTTAATGTTTATTCCTATTGAGCCAGCCTATTTGCTGGCTTTGAAAGAAGCCCCTGAGCTACTCGATGAAGGAATAAAGCAAAATATTATGTTAGTTTGTCCATCCACCTTGCTAGTGGCGGTTCGAACAATTAATAATATATGGCGTTATGAGCGACAAGGGCAAAATGCCCAAGAAATTGCAGATAAGGCAGCAAAAATGTACGACAAGCTGCGTTTATTTGTGGATGATATGCAGGTTTTAGGCACCAGCCTTGATAAAGCGAATAATACTTACCATTCGGCGATGAAACGTCTTGCTCAAGGGCGGGGTAATTTGATTAGCCAAGCGGAAAGTTTTAAGGAGCTTGGGGTAGAGATAAAACAACCTATTGAGCCTCAACTTGTAGAGCGGTCAGATTCACCTAATTGTGCTGAATCGTAGACTTCTAATAGGGTTTTACCTCAAAGGCTGTTACACTTCCTACAAAGTTTGAATGATAAGCAGGCATAAGAGAAATGACTGAACCAACGAAAGAAACCATTGATTTTGGTTTCCGCACTGTCGGCAAAGAGGATAAAGCTGGCTTAGTAGCGAATGTTTTTCACTCTGTAGCATCAAAATATGACTTAATGAATGACCTGATGTCATTCGGTATTCATCGTATCTGGAAACGTTTCACGATTGAAGCAAGCGGTGTGCGCCGTAATCAGCGTGTACTGGATCTTGCGGGTGGAACAGGGGACTTAACCGCAAAATTTTCACGCTTGGTGGGTGAAAAAGGGGAAGTCATTCTGGCAGATATTAACGATTCCATGCTGAAAATGGGGCGTGAAAAATTACGTGACCTCGGCATTGTGGGAAATGTTAATTATGTTCAAGCTAACGCAGAAGAACTACCATTCCCAGATAACTATTTTGATTGTATTACCATTTCTTTTGGCTTGCGGAACGTTACCGATAAAGACAAAGCACTGCGTTCAATGTTTCGTGTGCTAAAACCAGGCGGTCGCTTGCTGGTCTTAGAATTTTCAAAACCCGTTATTGAGCCACTGAATAAAGCTTATGACGCATATTCATTCCATATTTTACCGCGTATTGGGCAGGCTATTGTCAACGATCCAGATAGTTATCGTTACTTAGCAGAATCAATCCGTATGCACCCAAATCAAGAAACTTTGAAAGGGATGATGGAAAATGCCGGTTTTGAACAAGTGTCTTATACAAATATGACCGGTGGTATTGTTGCATTGCACAAAGGGTTTAAATTCTAAGATGGAAGCGCCATCAGCACATACCGAAATCCAACATACGGTTTTGTATTCTTTAATAACAGCAATGATGGAAACCTCTCTTAATCATATGCTGTTTAAAGAGAAAGTTCTGCAGCCTGCTAGGATGCGTTTGGCGGGTAAGGTGATGTCCATTGAGTTAAAAGAGCTTAATAAAACACTGACCCTGATTTTTGCGGAAAATCATGTTGATGTACTGAGCGAATGGACTGAAGCGGCAGATTGTACAATTAAAACGTCGCTGTTCACTTTAGTGAAGTTGAAAGACAAACAACAATTATCTCAATTGATTAATCACGGTGATATCGTGATTGAAGGGGATATGCAGATTGTCCAACATTGGTCTTCTTTGCTCGATTTAGCGATTTGGAATCCAGCTCACTATTTATCACCGTATATCGGCGATGTAGCAGCGGAAGGGTTGAGCAAGCTGCTAAATAAAGGTGTTTGCCTTGTAACTCATTTGGTTAAACGCCAAAAGACCTATGTTAAAGATGCCCTGATTGAAGAGTGGAAAATGGCGCCAAGCCAACTTGAACTCGTGCATTTTAGTGATGAGGTTGAGCAAATTGAGAGCTCAATGAGTACGCTGGAACAACGGCTAAGCCAACTGGAGGAGAAGAATGACACCCGGTGAATTAAAACGACTTTACTTCATTATTCGGGTTTTTCTCTCTTACGGATTAGATGAGTTAATCCCCAAAATTAAACTTACGTTGCCACTTCGTATTGGTCGCTTGGGTTTTTTTTGGATTAGGAATCAGCACAAAGATAAAGAACTTGGTGAAAGATTACGTCTTGCATTACAAGAATTAGGCCCCGTTTGGATTAAATTTGGCCAGATGTTATCGACTCGCCGAGATCTCTTTCCACCTGCAATCGCAGATCAACTCTCTTTACTACAAGACAAAGTTGCCAGCTTCGATGGTAAATTAGCACGTGGTTATATTGAGGCTTCTTTAGGTGGGCCTCTGGAGCAATGGTTTGATCATTTTGATGAGCAAGCACTCGCATCTGCGTCTATCGCTCAAGTTCATACGGCTATTTTAAAAGAAAACGGCAAAGATGTTGTTATCAAGGTTATTCGCCCAGATATTTTACCTATTATCAAAGCGGATATTAAGCTCATGTACCGTATCGCAAATTGGGTGCCGTTATTACCTGATGGGCGCCGTTTGCGTCCAAAAGAAGTGGTTCGTGAATATGAAAAAACATTAATTGATGAGCTGAACCTTTTACGCGAGTCGGCGAATGCTATTCAACTGCGACGTAACTTTGAAAACAGCTCTATGCTGTATATCCCTGAAGTTTATCCAGACTATTGCCGTGAAAATGTCATGGTAATGGAACGTATCTATGGGATCCCTGTATCAGATATTGCGACACTCAAAGCGCAGGGAACCAATATGAAGCTGTTGGCTGAGCGCGGTGTAAAGGTCTTTTTCACTCAAGTGTTTCGCGATAGCTTTTTCCATGCGGATATGCATCCTGGGAATATTTTTGTCAGTTATGAGCACCCAGAAGACCCTCTGTATATTGGTATTGACTGTGGTATCGTCGGCTCATTAAATAAAGAAGATAAGCGCTATTTAGCTGAAAACTTTATTGCATTTTTTAATCGTGATTACCGTAAAGTTGCGGAGCTTCACGTCGATTCTGGTTGGGTTCCCCAAGATACTAATGTGGAGGATTTTGAATTCGCCATTCGTACAGTATGCGAACCTATCTTTGAAAAGCCATTAGCCGAAATCTCTTTCGGGCATGTACTACTGAATTTATTTAATACGGCGCGCCGTTTTAATATGGAAGTGCAACCTCAGTTAGTACTATTGCAAAAAACATTATTGTATGTGGAAGGTCTTGGTCGGCAGCTATACCCTCAGTTGGATTTATGGAAAACAGCAAAACCATTTTTAGAGGATTGGGTGCATAGCCAAGTTGGCTTACCTGCAATTACACAAGCATTGAAAGAAAAAGCACCTTATTGGGCTGAAAAAATGCCTGAGCTACCAGATTTAATTTATGGTGCCCTGAAACAACACAAGTACTTGCAGTCAAACATTGAACAACTTGCACAGCAGTTGAAACGTCAGCGAAATAAACAGCGAAAATCGCAATACCTATTAGGAATAGGGGCTACATTTATCCTCTGTGGCAGTTTATTCTTTATTTCCGATTTAACGCGTCTTTCCGCAGTGTTTATGGCTGCTGGTGCTTTATCGTGGTTGTTTGGTTGGTGTAAAACAGGCGAAAATTAAGTAAACTTTGTTTTGCGACAAGTTTATAAGGCTGTGAACATTTCCGTATTTTGTGTTGGTTGTATATAATAGACCTAATAACAATTGATCCCAAAACTATAGAGGTATTAACAATGGAATCAACTATTGCAATGGCTGCTTTTGGTAGTCCTTGGCAACTCATTATTATTGCTTTGCTTATTATTTTAATTTTCGGCACCAAAAAATTACGTTCTTTAGGTTCTGATTTAGGTGAATCACTCAAAGGCTTTAAAAAAGCGATGAGTGATGATGAAAAAGCGAAAGTAGAACAAGAAAAGCAAGATGCTGATTTTGCGACTAAAAATATTACGGAACAACAGGCTGCAGAGAAAAAAGAAAGCCCAGTTGAGAGCAAAAATAAAGAGCAGGGTTAAACCGTGTTTGACATAGGTTTTAGTGAACTGTTGCTTGTTGCTGTCATCGGTCTTGTTGTATTAGGGCCTGAGCGCTTACCTGTGGCGGTGAGAACCGTTGCTGGGTGGATTCGTACCATGCGCTCAATGGCTGCTAATGTACAAAATGAGCTATCGCAAGAGCTGAAATTACAGGAATTGCAAGAAACGCTGAAAAAAGTTGAGGAGAAAGCTAATCTAGAAGCGCTGTCTCCTGAACTGAAGCAGTCTATGGAAGAACTGCGGACAGCAGCTCAGTCACTAAAAAGTGGCTATCAAGCAACAACTAATGATATTGAAACAGAGTTAAATAAAGCTAAAGAAATCACTGATAGCTATGATACAGCTGTCAAAGATGCGAAAAACAGCGCTGAACAGACGCAAGAATCGGATCCAGATCCTGAGTATGCGGCTAAAATGGCTGCTGTTGTTGAGGAAGTTGAAACTGAGGAACCAGCAAAAACTGATGAGCCAGTCGCTTTAGCAACAACAGACTCGCAAGATACTAAAGCTAAAAACTCGAATCAAACCGAAAGTGAAAAATAACACATGGCTGTAAATGATACACAACCACTTATTAGCCACCTCATTGAACTTCGCAAACGGCTATTAAACTGTTTAATAACAGTTTTAATTGTCTTCGCTGCACTTGCTTATTTTTCAAATGATATCTACCGTCTCGTTGCGGCCCCTTTGATTGATAAGCTGCCAGTGGGTTCGCAAATGAGTGCGACTGATGTGGCATCAACATTTTTTACCCCGATTAAATTGACAATGATGGTCTCGGTTTTTGTATCGATACCTGTTATTCTTTATCAAATCTGGGCATTTATTGCACCAGCACTCTATAAGCATGAGCGTAAATTGATGTTACCTCTGCTGGTTTCAAGTAGCTTTTTATTTTATCTTGGAATGGCATTTGCTTATTTTGTTGTCTTCCCACTAGCATTTGGCTTCTTTGTTAAAACAACGCCAGATAGCGTTAACTTCATTCCTGATATCAGTAAGTACCTTAGTTTCGTTATGACTTTGTTTATGGCGTTTGGTGCGGCTTTTGAGGTGCCTATTGCCATTATCTTACTGTGTTGGACTGGGGTCACTACCCCTGAGGCACTTAAGCGTAAACGTCCATACATTCTTGTAGGGGCATTTATCGTCGGGATGTTCTTAACGCCTCCAGATGTATTATCTCAAACGCTACTTGCAGTGCCCATGTACTTGCTCTTTGAGCTTGGTGTTTTACTTTCTAATTTCTACGTAGGTAAAGGAAGGAAGCGTCAAGAAGAAGAGGAAGATGAAAAAGAAGAATCTTAACCTTAATAGATGCATCGAGCTCCTGATTTTACTGACAATAAAACGCCCATTAATGATGGGCTTTTTATTGTCTTGAATTACAGCTCAGGTGATTTTTTGAATTGCGTATTTTCGAGCACTTTTGGGACATTTTTGTTTAAAATATTCAATAGAAGAATTGAACGATACTCTCCATTAGGCTCATCAAAGATAGCTTGAATTCCTGCAAAAATACCCTCTGTAATTGTCACTTTATCGCCTGATTTTGGAAGGTCTGGTGCAACCATATGGGTAATTGGAGTCAGCTGTAATAACTCAATCACTTCTTCTGGTACTTCAGTCGGTAATTGGCCAAAACGAATAAAATGGCTAACACCCCGAGTGGATTGAATCGTCGTAGTATGAATTTCGTTATGATCAAACTTTACAAATAAGTAATTCGGAAATAATGCTTCTTGCACCGTTGTCCTTTTACCCCTAACAATTTTTTCCATCTCAGTCATGGGAGTCATACAGAGCACGTTCTGTCTATTTAGATGCTCAATAGCACGTTCAATTTGGCCTCGTTTGCAATAAAGCAGGTACCATTTTTCCATTTTTTGAATCTCGTATGACAATAATATGTTTATGATAACAAATTACGACAGAACAATGTGACTAATGAACCTCTGCACAATATTATTCATATCCGTAAGTTAAAATCATCAAGCTGCGGCTTATGAACACTGTAATATAGAACCTAAGTTTGTAGGAGACACAATGGATATCTTTTTGTTGAGTAATGGTAAATTACCAGGAAACTCAGTTTGGTTAAGCTATGCTTTACCTCGAATTAAAGAAACACTTACCCGTAAAAATATCAAATCAGCTGTTCTCGTTCCATATGCTGTTCTCCGTGGATCCCATGATGAGCGTGCAGAACAACTTTCAGAAGCACTAGGCATTAAAGTAACGACTATAGAGCATTTTTCTAGCCCAGTTGAAGCCATTGAACAAGCAGAGTGTATTCTGGTTAGCGGTGGTAATACTTGGTGGTTAAACAAGTGCCTACATGAAAATGGTTTGATTGTGGCGATTCAACGTGCGGTCAGAGAGCGTGGTGTTCCATACATTGGTTGGAGTGCAGGTTGTAATGTAGCAACGCCAAGTATTCGCACAACCAATGATATGCCTGTGAGTAATGCAGCTATTATGCCATCTTTGGGGCTCTTTCCATTACAAATTAACCCACATTACATTGATGCACATATTTCTGGGCATATGGGGGAAACACGTGATGAAAGACTACAAGAGTTTTGCGTAATTAACCCACATGAAGTGGTTGTTGCGCTTCGAGAAGGTAGCGGTTTGCAAATTAAAGGGAATGAACTCCATTATTTTAGTGGTAAGAATGAAGGTTTTAAATTATTTCAGCACAACAAAACATTCCCAGAGCAGTTCGATACTTTATTATTAGAAAAATTAGTCCCTTTTGATTGCCAGTAAAATGGTATACTTAACCGGAAAAATATTGATTTTTAAATGATTTAGACAGTAACTTGTAACCTTGGCCGGACGTCTTATAATGAGACTCCCTCTGTAATAGTAAAAGAAGATAATGAAATATCGTGACCTTAGAGATTTTATCGCGCAGCTGGAAAAGCAAGGCGAGTTAAAACGCATTACAATGGAAGTCGATCCCTATTTGGAGATGACTGAAATTGCAGATCGCACCCTAAGAGCAGGGGGACCGGCCTTATTATTTGAAAATCCAAAAGGTTACAATATGCCTGTTCTATGTAATTTGTTTGGGACAACCAAGCGGGTTGCAATGGGAATGGGGCAAGAAGACATTAAAGCCTTGCATGATGTTGGCAAGCTACTCGCATTCTTAAAAGAGCCTGATCCTCCGAAGGGTTTCCGTGACTTATTCGATAAGTTACCTAAATTCAAACAAGTTTTGAATATGCCTGCTAAGCGCTTAAGCTCAGCTCCGTGTCAGGAACAAATTTGGGCGGGTGAAGATGTTGATCTAACTAAAATTCCAGTTATGCATTGTTGGCCAGAAGATGCCGCACCACTTATTACGTGGGGGTTGACTGTCACTAAAGGGCCACACAAAGAGCGTCAAAACCTCGGTATTTATCGTCAGCAAGTCCTTGGTAAAAATAAAGTGATCATGCGCTGGTTGTCTCATCGTGGTGGTGCATTAGACTTCCAAGAATGGTGCCAAGCACATCCAGGGGAAAAGTTTCCTGTAGCTGTTGCATTGGGTGCTGATCCAGCAACGATTTTAGGCGCAGTTACTCCTGTGCCAGACACGCTATCTGAATACGCTTTTGCGGGTTTATTACGCGGTAATAAAACGGAAGTGGTTAAGTGTATTTCCAATGATCTTGAAGTACCTGCTGGTGCTGAAATTATCCTTGAAGGCTATATTGAACCTGGTGAGATGGCGCCAGAAGGACCTTATGGCGATCATACGGGTTATTACAATGAAATAGATAACTTCCCTGTGTTCACAGTCACTCATGTTACTCAACGCCGTGATGCTATCTATCACTCAACATATACTGGCCGCCCACCTGATGAGCCAGCGGTACTTGGTGAAGCACTAAACGAGGTTTTAGTGCCAATTTTACAAAAACAATTTCCTGAAATTGTCGACTTTTATCTCCCCCCCGAAGGGTGTTCATACCGTTTAGCGGTTGTAACAATGAAAAAGCAATATGCAGGGCATGCAAAAAGAGTCATGATGGGGGTCTGGTCATACCTGCGTCAGTTCATGTACACTAAATTTGTTATTGTTTGCGATGATGATATCAATGCACGTGACTGGAAGGATGTTATTTGGGCTATTACAACGCGTATGGACCCTGCTAGAGATACGGTTATGATGGAAAATACCCCAATAGATTATCTTGATTTTGCTTCCCCTGTGTCTGGTTTAGGTTCAAAAATGGGGCTTGATGCGACAAACAAATGGCCAGGTGAAACAGACCGTGAATGGGGCCGCCCAATTGTCATGACGGAAAGCGTTAAATCTCGCATTGATGATATCTGGGAACAATTGAAAATTTTTGAAAAATAAGAGGGAAAGCATGGCAACTTTAAGCTGTAAAGTCACATCTGTCGAATCAATCACGGATACGGTTTATCGGGTTATTTTGTTGCCAGATGGTCCCTTTCATTTTAAAGCTGGTCAATATTTGATGGTTGTGATGGATGAGCGAGATAAACGACCATTTTCAATGGCATCCACACTCAGCACCAAAGGCACAATCGAGCTGCATATTGGTGCCTCTGAAATTAATTTATATGCCATGGCGGTGATGGATAGGATTTTAGATCAACAACGCATCGATATCGATATTCCCCATGGCAAAGCCTGGTTTCGTGAAGACAGTCAAAGCCCAATGATTTTAATTGCGGGGGGAACGGGGTTCTCTTATACCCATTCAATATTACTTGCCGCTTTAGCTGAAAACCCTCAACGGGATATCACCTTCTATTGGGGTGGGCGTCAATTAGAGCATTTGTATGATCTTGGTGAACTTCAGGCGCTGAGTGAAAAATACACTAGTCTAAAAGTCGTTCCTGTTGTTGAACAACCCGATGAATTATGGCGAGGCCGTACAGGGACAGTTCTTAGCGCAGTATTAGAGGATTTTGGCGACCTTTCAGAACATGACATTTATATTGCAGGTCGTTTTGAGATGGCGAAAAGCGCGAGGGATCGTTTTTGTAATGAGCGTGGAGCTAAAGTTGAACGCTTGTTTGGTGATGCCTACGAATTTATTTAACCAGCCATATTTCAAATTGTAGGGGGGCTTCACTTAGCTCCCCTAGTCATGTAGTTATCTACGCTCCTAGGAATATCTTTGCTTGCTATCTATCTATAATCTGAACTATGAGGGGTAAACCTGCATTGGTATATTATTTAATATGGCAGTGTTGCAGATTGCAGGGGGACTTCACTTAGTTCTTACAGTCATTTCAAGGTTAAAACGCTTTGAAATAATTTTTTGTCGCCAACTATTAGTCGAAATTATGGCAGACGACTCACGGGTATTTGGCAAAAAAGCAAAAAAACCCGCCCCTGACTAGGCGGGAACATCGACAAAATGCAATGTTTGACGAAAGGGGTATTAAACTCGTTCAATAATTGTGGCGATACCCTGACCAAAACCAATACACATTGTGGCTAAACCAAATTGCTTATCTTTTTGCTCTAACTGATTCAGTAATGCTGTAGTGATCCTTGCTCCAGAGCAACCTAATGGGTGACCCAGCGCAATAGCCCCTCCGCTTAGGTTTACCTTCTCATCGATGAGGCTTTCAGCAATATTCAGTCCTTTTAAACATGCGATGGATTGAGCCGCGAATGCTTCATTTAACTCAATAATATCAATATCATTTAAAGATAAGCCTGCTCGTTTTAGCGCCATTTCAGTCGCAGGAACAGGGCCAAATCCCATAATAGATGGATCACAGCCAACAACGGCCATTGCCCTGACTCTAGCTCTCGGTTTTATGCCATGTTGCTTCGCATAGCTTTCGCTACTAAGTAACATGGCGGATGCGCCATCTGATAAAGCAGATGAGTTCCCCGCAGTTACTGTACCATTTACAGGATCAAAGGCAGGGCGAAGGGCGGCTAACCCTTGAAGACTCGCGTCTAAGCGGATGACTTCGTCATAATTTACGGAAATAAGATTCCCATCAGCATCATGCCCTTCAATAGCTACGATTTCATTGGCGAACTTTCCATTTTTTGTGGCAGTAGCGGCAAGTTGGTGAGACCTAAGTGCAAAGGCGTCTTGTTCTTCTCGACTAATCTTGTACATTTTGGCTAGCATTTCTGCGGTTAACCCCATTGCTCCTGCGGCTTTTGCTACTCGCAATGTGAGTCTAGGGTTAAAGTCGATGCCATGTGTCATAGGCACATGCCCCATATGTTCCACACCACCAATTAAGACTGAATTTGCATCACCCGTCATAATTAACCGGCTCGCATCATGTACCGCCTGCATTGATGAACCGCAAAGGCGGTTAACCGTGACAGCAGGCACTGTATGGGGAATATCCGTTAATAAAGCGGCATTTTTTGCAATATTAAAACCTTGTTCTAAAGTTTGTTGTACACATCCCCAGATAATGTCATTTAATTCTTTTTTACTTGCATTAGGATTGCGTTCAAAAATTGCGTTCATAAGGTGCGCAGAAAGGTCTTCAGCTCTAACATGGCGAAATACTCCACCCTTTGAACGGCCCATTGGTGTGCGTATTCCATCAATAATGACGACGTTTTCCATAAAATTAACCCCTCGCAACTTTTTTGAGATCAATAGCCACAACAGGCGGTTGTGGGTAATAGGTAGCATTAGTCATCGCTTTTGCTTTTAGGCCCTCAGGTGCCTGATAAAGCGGGCTTAATGATGCTAATACTTCCGTAGTTTTTAAGTATGATTGGCTACCGAGTGTGTCTAAATAACAGAACACGCCACCTCTAAATGGAGGGAAGCCTAAGCCATAAACTAGTGCAATATCTGCATCTGCAGGGCTTTGGATTATGCCTTCTTCTAAGCAACGAACGACTTCGTTTATCATTGGTGCCATCATTCGAGCGATAATTTCTTCTTTCGTAAATGAACGCTTAACTTTGCAGATAGAATTCAGTAGTTCATCAGTTTGTGGGTCATTGACTTTTTTAGGTTTCCCTTTTTTATCTTTTTCGTATTGATAAAAGCCTTTCCCGTTCTTTTGGCCAAAGCGCTGTTGTTCATACATCACATCAATTGCATTTTTACCCGTTTTACTCATTCGCTCAGGGAAACCTTGCGCCATCACTTGTTCAGCGTGGAAGGCGGTGTCGATACCAACGACATCAAGTAAATAAGCAGGGCCCATCGGCCAGCCAAATTCTTTTTCCATGATTTTGTCGATCTCTTTGAAATCCGCGCCATCTTGGAGTAATAAGTTGAAACCTGCAAAATAAGGGAATAGAACACGATTCACAAAGAAACCTGGGCAATCGTTCACCACAATTGGTGTTTTGCCCATTTTATTCGCATAGGCAACGACTTTTGCGACAGTATCGTCAGACGTTTGTGTACCGCGGATAACTTCCACTAAAGGCATTCGGTGTACAGGGTTGAAGAAGTGCATTCCACAAAAGTTTTCAGGGCGTTTTAAGGATTGAGCCAATGTGGAAATTGGAATTGTTGAAGTATTAGATGCCAGTATCGTTTCTGGTGAAACAAGTGATTCCACTTCAGATAGCACGGCGGCTTTTACTTTGGGATTTTCAACCACAGCTTCGACAATAATTTGGCTATTTTCAATACCATTATAAGATAATGAAGGGTGGATTGCGGCTAAAGTTGTTGCCATTTTAGCTGCACTAATGCGCCCCCGCTCAAACTGGTTATTTAACAGTTTTTGGGCTTCTTCAATACCAAGATCTAAAGACTTCTCATTGATGTCTTTCATTAGAACTGGCACACCTTTACTGGCGGATTGGTAAGCTATCCCTCCACCCATAATACCTGCACCCAAAACAGCGGCTTGAGTTGGCGCTTTAACATTTTGAGCCAGTTTTTTACTATTGGATTTAATTTGTTGATCATTAAGAAAAATACTGACCAATGAACGGGCAACATCACTGTGAGCGAGAGGGACAAAAGCTGCTGTTTCATGTTTTAGCGCTTCATCGCGAGTGCAATTCGCTGCTTTCTCGATGGTATTGACTGCCGCCATTGGTGCTGGGTAGTGTTTTCCTGCAACTTGATACACCATGCCTTTCGCAACATTAAAGCTCATGGTCTGCTCAAGTGGGCTTAATTGAAGAGGGGCTAGTTTAGGTTGACGCTTCTTCTGCCAATTCATGTTACCCGCAATGGCTGATTCAATAATGGCTAAAGCAGATTGTGGCAATTTTTCGGTTTCAACTACGGCATCAACTAACCCTAATTTGAGTGCTTGAGGCCCGCTTACATCCTTGCCTGCAGTAATAATTTCTAGCGCGCTATCTAAACCAATTAACCTTGGCAAACGAACAGAGCCACCAAACCCTGGCATGATACCAAGTTTCGTTTCAGGTAAACCAATACGAGCATCAGGGGATGCGATACGAAAATCTGTTGATAAAACACACTCACAGCCGCCACCAAGTGCATAACCATTGATTGCACAAATTGTAGGAACAGGGAGATCTTCAATGCGATTAAAGATGCTATTAGCGTATTTCAGCCATTCACTGAGGGTTTCTTTCGGTGCTTCAAATAATGAGAGAAATTCTTTGATATCAGCTCCGACAATAAAAGCAGATTTGTCAGAGCGGAAAATAACACCTTGCAGATCAGGTTGACGCTCAAGAACAGACACGGCTTCATCCAGTGAAGCAACGGTGTGGGTATCCAACTTATTGATTGGCCCTGGTGAATTAAAAACCAGTTCTGCAATACCTTTTTTCAACCATTGAATATAGATTGTTTCACTTTGATAAAGCATTCTGTTCTCCTTTACATGAAAAAGTTATCTGGTACGACCAGATGATTTTAGTGTGACTAGAATGTTAATTAATTGCAAACGGTTAATAACAAATTTGGAATCTTGGTCACAGCAATTAAGTGAAATACTGTTGTTTTAAAATGATATTTTTATTATTTATCAATTAATTAGTTTGGATTTGCAACGGAGTGCATATCCGTTAAGAACAGAACGTGATAAGCTTGAATTTTCTAATTAATGCTGAAAGGTTGAAGGAAATGGAAAAACTGACTGCACTCTACGCTGATCATATTAAAACGTTACAAAACAGAACTCAGCAAGTCTTACAGCGCAGCAAATTAGATGCCATATTGATTCATTCGGGTGAACCACTTCGCATCTTTCTTGATGATAGTGACTACCCATTTAAGGTTAATCCGCACTTTAAGGCTTGGGTTCCTGTTACGGATGTCCCCCACTCTTGGTTATTAGTTGACGGCGTTAATAAACCTAAATTATGGTTTTACTCACCCGTTGATTATTGGCACAGTGTTGAGCCACTTCCAAATGGCTTTTGGACGAAAGATGTCGAACTGATTCATCTAAAAAATGCAGATGATATCAAAGGGTTCCTGGCCAGTTTACCAAAAGAGAATGTTGCTTATATTGGTTCAGCGGCAGCAAGAGCCGAATCTTTAGGCATCTCTTTAGATAATATTAATCCGAAGCCAGTCTTAGATTATTACCATTTTCATCGTGCCTATAAAACAGACTACGAACTGTATTGCATGCGTGAAGCGCAAAAAATGGCGGTAAATGGCCATCTTGCTGCATTGGAAGCCTTCCGTGCTGGAATGAGTGAGTTTGATATTAATGTCAGCTACTTACAATCAACAGGCCACCGTGATACTAACGTGCCGTATGGCAATATTGTTGCATTGAATGAAAATGCAGCAGTGCTCCATTACACTAAATTACAGCAATCCGTTCCTGCTGAATTACGGAGTTTCTTGATTGATGCAGGCGCCGAATATAACGGTTATGCGGCTGATATCACGAGAACGTATGCAGCAAAAGGCAAGGATGAATTTGCTGAATTAGTCGCGGACGTTAATAAAGAGCAGCTTTCTCTTATCGACACAATTAAAGCGGGCGTTCGTTACACTGATTACCATGTGGATATGCATCACCGTATAGCAAAAATCCTTGTGAAACATGATATTGTTAATGGTATTAGTGAAGAATCAATGGTTGAGAATGGTTTAACTACACCATTTTTACCTCATGGTTTAGGGCATCCATTAGGTCTGCAGGTCCATGATGCAGCTGGATTTATGCAAGACGACAATGGGACACATCTTGCAGCACCAAAAATGTATCCTTTCTTGCGTTGTACTCGTGTTCTAGAACCCAAAATGGTGTTAACTATCGAACCAGGTCTTTACTTCATTGAATCTCTGCTTTTATCGTGGAGAGCGGGTGAGTTTAGTCAGCATTTTAATTGGGATAGAATTGAGTTCTTTAAGCCATACGGTGGTATTCGTATTGAAGATAATATCGTGATCCATGCTAACCGTATCGAAAATATGACTCGAGACCTGCATTTACGTTAATGAAACCTTATTTAATACCGGCAGAAACGATTTCTTTTACAGAAGAAATTAAAAAAAGCCGATTTATTACTTACTTAGCTCATACCGAGGGTATTGAAGCGGCGAAAGATTACATTCAATCGATTAAAGCACAATACCCCGATGCTCGGCACCATTGCTGGGCATTCGTTGCTGGCCGCCCTGACGATTCTCAACAATTGGGCTTTTCCGATGATGGGGAACCTACAGGGACGGCTGGTAAACCTATTATGGCTCAGCTCTTAGGTAGTCAACTAGGGGAAATCACTTGTGTGGTTGTGCGTTATTTTGGTGGGATCAAATTAGGTACTGGTGGGCTAGTTAAAGCTTATGGTAATGGCGCACAACAAGCGCTGAAAATACTATCGACACAAACCAAAGTCCCACAAAAAGTGTTTAATTTAGTGTGTGATTATTCGCTAATTAATGCAATAGAACAGCTGCTTGCTCAGGTCAATGGCGTGATCTTGCACAGTGATTATAATGAAGTTGTTGCTTTGCAAATTACAATTCCTGCTGCCCTTGAGCAGGAGGTCAATGATAAATTACGCGATATAAGCCGTGGTGCCTTAGCGCTCACGCCAGAATCGGAATAGTCAATCGCTTTAGCAAGGAACCTGCCGAATGCATTTTCGTGCAATAACCCGTATTGTCGGGCTGCTTGTCATCATTTTTTCTTTTACCATGGTTATTCCTGGTATTGTCGCGTTAATTTATCGCGATGGTGCAGGGCGAGCCTTCAGCCAGACTTTCGTTACGGCATTATTAATTGGTCTATTTTTATGGTTACCTACGCGTAATAGCAAACATGAATTAAAAGCGAAAGAAGGCTTTCTTATTGTTGTCTTATTTTGGACCGTATTGGGCAGTGTGGGAGCATTACCGTTTATTTTCTCTGAAAGGCCAAACCTTTCAGTGACGGATGCCTTTTTTGAATCCTTTTCTGGCTTAACGACGACTGGAGCAACAACATTAACAGGACTTGATTCTTTACCTAAAGCAATTTTATTTTATCGACAAATGTTGCAGTGGCTTGGGGGGATGGGGATCATCGTGCTTGCAGTTGCTATTCTTCCCCTGTTAGGTGTTGGGGGAATGCAGCTCTATCGTGCAGAAATGCCAGGGCCATTGAAAGACAATAAAATGCGTCCTCGAATTGCGGAAACAGCCAAAACACTCTGGCTTATCTATGTCTTATTGACGATAGCCTGTGCAATTGCGTTATGGATAGCTGGGATGGATGTGTTTGATGCGATTTCCCATAGCTTTTCAACAATTGCTATTGGTGGGTTTTCTACCCACGATGCCAGCATCGGTTACTTTAATAGCCCCGCAATTAATACCATTATTGGTGTTTTCCTTATTATCTCGGGGTGTAACTTTGGTTTGCACTTTGCAGTTTTAACTGGGCGAAGCCTCGGTATTTATTGGCGCGATCCTGAATTTAAGATGTTTATCAGCTTCCAGTTTGTCCTCGTGGTGGTTTGTACTGCGATATTGATGTATCACTCTGTCTACGGCGGTTTTGGTCAAACACTTGATCAGGCTTTTTTCCAAGTTGTCTCGATGGCCACAACGGCGGGCTTCACGACAGATAGCTTCTCTGGTTGGCCGCTATTTTTGCCAATGCTTTTATTGTGTGCAGCATTTGTTGGTGGATGTGCAGGCTCAACGGGGGGCGGTTTAAAAGTTATCCGTATCTTATTATTGTTCTTACAAGGTTCCCGCGAACTAAAACGACTAGTACATCCAAATGCAGTCTATACCATCAAGCTTGGGCAAAGAGCACTTCCTGAACGTATAATAGAGGCTGTTTGGGGCTTTTTTTCAGCGTATGCATTGGTTTTTGTTGTCAGCCTCTTATTGCTTATCGCAACAGGTGTCGATGAATTTTCAGCGTTTTCTGCGATTGCGACTACATTGAATAACTTAGGACCAGGGTTAGGTACAGTAGCGGATAACTTCACAAGTATGAATCCAGCGGGTAAATGGATTTTGGTCGTTACTATGTTATTTGGTCGTTTAGAAGTGTTTACCTTATTAGTGTTACTGACTCCAACGTTTTGGCGTGAGTAATTCAGTACAATATTGCTATATAGAAATGATAAAAATCTAGGAACGATAATGAGTTATTTACTTCTACATTCCAGTACGGATGGGCAGACAAAAAAAATTGTTTTAAAAATAGCAGAGCAATTACGTAGCTTAGGCCGAGAATGTGATATTCGCGATTTGAATACAGAGCAAAATTTTAATTTATCTGCTTATGATAAGGTGCTGGTAGGGGCTTCTATCCGTTATGGGCATTTCAATAAAAAACTTCAGCGTTTCGCGACTTCTCATCAAAGCCAGCTGAATTCAATGAAGACCGCTTTCTTTGCAGTGAACCTAACAGCAAGGAAAGAAGGTAAGAACACAGTAGAGACAAATGCTTATACGCGTAAGTTTCTGGAGGTTTGTCCTTGGAAGCCAGCATTGAAGTCTGTTTTTGCGGGGGCGTTGTTTTACCCACGCTATAAATGGTTCGATAAAGTAATGATCCGTCTCATTATGAAAATGACAGATGGGCCAACAGACCCTAATACTGAAATTGAGTACACCAATTGGGAGAAGGTTTCATACTTTGCGATTGAGTTTGATAATCTATAGTGTGATTTATCAACAAATCATATTTTTTTTATACGAATTGTTTAATTATTAAGCTGTCAGTGGGAAATATCAAAAAAACACTTGCGAGATTTTTTCGTCTCCCTATAATGCGCATCCGTTGTCACGGCAAACCGCTTCGGTGGTGAGGTTAGAAAATAAAAGCCTTAAGCCAAACTTGAGAAAGTAAGTGATAACACGGTGTGAAGAAAGAAAAAGTTGAAAATAAACACTTGACTTTCTAAAAGAAAAG